>CAYPJN010000120.1:0-7295 GCA_964411055.1 uncultured Lentisphaerales bacterium
GCTCGGAGATGATCTGGGGATTGAGCATCAGGTCGATCATCTGGCCGTCGGCCGAGACCTCGGGCACGACCTGCAGGATGACACCGACCTCGCGCATCTCGAACCCGCCCGGCTCGACCATCGGTACGACATTCTGAACGGTGTTGTTGTCTCCGCTGTTCTGCTGGTTCTCCGTGATGTCGTACTCCGTGGGATAGATGTACTCGGTGACGACCTTGATGATCGCCTCCTGGGAGTTCTTGGTCACGACCTTGGGCGCGGAGAGCAGGTCGGTGTTGGCTTTCTGGCTCAGCATGTGGAGCACGAAGGAGAGTTCCGGGTTGGTCAGCACGCTGGCGGCGGAGAGCACGTTGTCGGCCACGGCGCTGACGCTGGGGTTGACCGGGTTCTCGTCCGAGACGAAGCGCAGACCGGTGGTGCCGCTGCCGGCGCTGATCTTGATGCGCTCCTGGGGATTGGCCGAGTTGTGGGCCAACTCCCAGTCGTCGGTCAGCAGCCACTCCAGGCCGATCGACTCGAGGTCGGTCTGCGAGACTTCGACGAAGCGCGCCTCGATCTCGATCTGGCGCGGCGTCACGTTCAGATCCTCGAGGGCCTTCTCGACGTCGGCCAGGTTCTCGGGGGTATTGAACACACGCATCTTGTTGATGCTGGGGATGTAGGAGATCGACGAGCCCTCGGGCCACTGAACGCCCATGTCTTTGAAAAGCTGCTTCCAGTCGATCTGCCCGCTCTCGGCCGCGGTCTCCTCGGGGGCCAGGAATCCGCCGCCGACGCCGCCGCCGGCGCGCCGGCTTGTGCCCAGCTCGCGCGAGACGCTCGACGCGCGGTCCTGGATCGAGGGCAGCACCGTGTAGGAACGCGTGGCCATGTCGCGATCGGCCATGTTGAGCGGCATGATGACGACCACCTTGCCGCGCACGCGGAACTTGAGCCCGGCGATGTCGGTGACGAGATCCAGCGCCTCGAGCAGGTTAACATAGCGGGCGCGGAGAGTGATGGGCACCACACCGCCGACCGCCGCGGGGGCGGTGGCGAAGGGATCGACCGCGGCGGCGGGAACCGGGGCGTCCTGGGTCGGCAGCTTGAGCACGAAACTCACGCCGCGCTCCTCCGGCGGCAGCTCGGGATTGTCGAATTCGCGGCTGGCGCTGTTGAAGAACTCGATGACGTCGTTGATGTTGGCGGCGTTGAAGCTGATCTCGGGGATGACGATGCCCTTCATCTTCTCATGCGTGACCTCGACCTGCGTGCGGCCCTTGGGCCCCACGGCCTCGCCGGGCAGCTTCTTGCCGGCGCCCGCCGCGTCGCCGACCGGCACGACGTCGATGGCGTAGCGCTTGGGCGTCCAGGCCTGCCGCACATCGTCCATCATGCGCGAGCGCGTGGTGGCGAACTCGCTGGAGGAGACATCGTAGGCGCGGTCGGCGACACGCTTGAGCATCTCGATAGCGTCCTGGTCGAAGGGGTTGTCCTTGATGATGAGCTCCAGCTCGTCGCGGGCCAGGCCGTATTCGCCGGTGATGTAGTACTCGCGCGCCTTGCCGATCTGACGCTGGACCTGCTCGCGGTTCTTGCGGTAGGCGTTCTCGTTCCAACGCTTGGCCACCTTCGGCGGCGGCGGGACGGGCGGATTCTCAATCTCGTTTTGGAGCTCGGCGACCATCTTGGGCGCCTTGGCATGTCCGCGGTCGCGCGCCTGGCGCGCCAACTGGACGGCCTTCTCGCGGTCGCCCTTCTTCCAGAGCACACCGGCCTGCCGGTAGATGGACTCCGCCGCGCCCTTTTCGGCCTCGTCCAGCAGAGCCATGTTGTCCGGACGGCGCGTGATGAACTTGGAGGCCTCGTCGTAGAGTTTCTCCGCCTCCGGGTAGTTTCCGTCGCGCAGGGCCTTGCGCGCGCTCTCCAGGCTCGACCGTCCATGCGCGTCAAGGGCGCGCCGCCGCATCTGCTCCAGCGTGTCGATCTCGGAGATGGTCTTCTGCAACTCTTCCGGCGAAGCAGCGGCCGCCGCAGGCGCGCCAGCGGCGACTTCGGCAGGGGCGGCTTCGGCGGGGACGACTTCGGCCGGCGCGGCCACTACGGGCGCAGCGGCCTCGGCGGGCGCGACTTCGGGCTTCGCCTGGGCTGGTGCGGGGGCGTTGCCGCCGAGCCCGAGCAAATCATCCAATTCACCGGCCAGTCCGTCTTGCGCGCGCGCTGCCGGTGCGGCGACCAGCAGGGACGCGATGGCGGCGCACGCGAACAAACGCTGCAGGGCATTGATCATGAAATGCATCTCCTCTTGATGAAAATCGCTCACGGCTGGTTTCCTGCCAACGGAGTACGGTGATCTACAACCTGGGCACCGTGGTCTCCATTTTGTCTGCATCGTTCCGTAATACAACAGAGTTGGCCTGACTGTCAACGGCGATCACGCGGAACTGCTTGCCGTCCAGAGTGAAGCCGCCGTCGCCTGCGACCTCGAAGCGCGTGCCGTCGAGCGTCTGAACGAAGGTGATCTTGTAGTCGGACTCGCTGACATCCTCGCCGAGCCCCAGCGTGATGACCTTGCCGCCCCGGCCGATCTCCACCTTCCTGACGGTGAAATCCATCAGCGTCTTGGTGACCGGGCTGGGGCGCCGCTCCGTGGTCTCGATGTAGCGGAGCAGCTTGAAGTCCGTCTTGCCGATCATCTGGTTGGTGACGACGAAGTAGGTGCTCGGCTGCGTGGCGCCCGGCTCCAGAACGTTCACCTGGATGCGGTATCCGTTCGGCATCTGGGTGACGGCCATGAACTTGATGGGCAGCTTGGTGACCTCGATCTTTTCGACGCGCAGCAGCCCGAGGAGTTCGGGATGGCTCTTGGGATCGAGGGGGTTGGTGCCCGCCTTGAACTCGGCGAGGTTGTTGAAGCCGTCGCCGTCGCTGTCCTTGACGTCGTCGGCCGGGTCGAGGGGATCGAGGTTGTACTTGATCTCCCACTTGTCGGGAATGCCGCCACCGTCGCCGTCATACCCGGCGACATCCTTCAGCTCGACCGGCTGTGGTGTCCCGCAGGCGGGGCAGTTGGTGCTGGCGATGGGGATCGGCTTGCGGCAGTCGCGGTTGGCGCACCAGACGCGCGACTCTGGAACGAAGAATCCCGCGTTCCGTCCGGGATCGATGGCGATGCGGTAGGGGCTGGCCAGATGGCGCAGGGCGTTCGAGTAGCCGACGAGACTGATGGGCTCCAGGGTGGGGTGGGCGGGTTTGAGACCGTCGAGCCGGGCCAGGTAGGCTTGTTCATCGGCGTTGCCGCGGTGCCGGCCCATCGCCAGCGTGCCGATGGCCGCCAGCAGTGCGGCCACGGCGACCAGCGCGATAAGCTTGTCATAAAACCGTACGACAAAAGCGGCGAATCCGGTGGTGGCGGGCACGGATCAGACTCCCTCTTTCATGAAGTTGTAGACATCGAGCTCGATGCGCGCCTCGATCAGCGGGTCGATCTCGCGGCCGGAAACCAGCCGCCGGCTGGGAGGCAGGTCCGAGACGGGCTTCTCGGCGGGGGCGGCGGCCGCTGCGACGGGAGCAACGGCGGCCGGCGGCGGCGGCGGGCTGAACAGCGAGGCGGACGGCGCGCCTGGCGCTGGCGCGGCGGGCGCGGCGGCCTGCGGCGGGCGCAGATCCTCGCCCTGCTTGCGCATCTCGACATCCTGGACCACCACGAAGAGTTGCATGGCGGCCAGGCGGTTGATCAGGTCACCGATCGTCGACTGCCGCCCCTCGACCACCAACCTGAAGCGCTGGGAGCGGTAGAACCCCGAGGCTTTCGGCCGCGCGGGACTCCGCGGCCACGCACTGGCGGTCCCCGGGGCTGCCACCCCATCCGCCGACTCGAACTCCTCGCGCCCGATGGCGCGCAGGGCTCTGACCTGCGAGGCGTAGACCTCGCTGACCAGATGCTCGACCATGACGAGCTGCTGGGCCAGCCGCGGCACATCGGCCTCGGCCGGCATGGGCGCGTTGGCGGCCACATAGCGGTCGAAGCCGAAGGCGAAGCCGTCGGAAATGACGCGGCCGCCCTCCACGATGGGCGCACTGGCCTGCAGGCGGTCGCGCAAGGCGGTCTGCAGTTCCTGGATGAAGCGCGAGGGGCTCAGGTCCGACAGGAGGACATCGCGCCGGGAGAGGGCGTTGGTCATCGCGGCGCGCATCTGCCCGAGCAGTTGGACATGGTTGTTCATGCGCGCCGCATTCGCGGCATCGGGAAACGGATTGGCCTGGAAGAGCGCGGCGAGCCGCGAGAAGGCCGCGTCGCGTTGCTCGCGCGCCTCGCGCGCCGCGGCGGCGCTGCGCGCGAGGAAATAGCCGCCCGCGGCCAGAAGCACTATCATGGCCACCAGGAGCCCCGCTAAGATGATTTTGGTTCGGTTCATATCGGCGACTCTGCTGCCGGCATGGAGGCTGCCGACCGCTCCAACCCCGCCTCGATCGTGAACAGGCGGACCTGGTCGGGGAACCGGGGATCATCGCCTTCCGTAAGGATCCTGACATCGTCCGAGAAATGCGGCTGCGCCTTCAACCGGTCGCGGAACATCTCGACGGCCGTGGCCTGGTTGCCGCCGGCCTGCTCCAGATCCCTGAGCCGGTCCTTGAATCCGCGCCCGGAGATCCGCAGGCGCGCGACGTCCCCGGAAGCGTCCTTCAGCGACTCGACGGACGTTAGCCACATGCCTTCGGGGACACTGTCGCGCAGGGCCACCAGGCGCCGGGCCAGTTCCGTGCGCCGCTCGATGAGCGCGCGGTAGACCTGGAGCTCCGCGTCGATCCGCCCCAGTGCCTCGGTCTCGCGCTTGAGCGCCGCGCGCCGGTCCTCCATCCGTGCCAGCCGACCGTCGATGTCCTCCCGCTGGCTCCGGAAGCGCGCTCCCTGGGCCGTGTTGTGGTAGGACCAGGAGGCGAGCGCCAGCAGCAGCGCCGCCGCCGATGCCGCGAAGAACGGCAGGCGCTTGCGGAAGGTCTTCTTCTGGACGAGATTGGGCGGCATCAGGTTGATCTCGACCGGACACGGCCCCGCGCGGCGCAGCGCCAGCCCGACCACCTCGCCCAGTCCGAAGAACTCCTCGCCGACCTTCTCGGGGTTGGCGCGCCCGCCGACCGTGACGTTGACGAAGGGGTTGAGGTAGTCGACGTCCACCTTGAGCTTCTCGCGGAAGAAGGTGTCCATGTGGGGGATGATGGACGAGCCGCCCGTCAGCAGGACACGGGCGGGCACGCTGCCGCTCTGCTGGCTACGGTAGAAGTTGATCGAGCGGTTGACCTCGGCGTGCAGGCGTGTGACCACGTTGCGCACCACCTTGGAGACGCGGTCGGCCGTCTCGTCCTCCGCGCCCGCGTAGACGCCGCCCAGGGCCACGAAGCTGTGTTCGCGCTTCATGCGCTCGGCGGCGCGGAAATCGACCTGGAAGCTCTTGGCGATCTCCTGCGTGATGGTGTTGCCGGCCACGGGAATGCTGCGGCTAAAGATGCGGCCCTCCTCGATGAAGACCAGGTTCGTAGAGCGGGCGCCGATGTCGAGAACCATCGTGCAGCCATCGAGGCCGGGATAGTTGTGCGCCACGCAGTTGTAGAGCGCCAGGGAAGCCACGTCCACGATCTCGGGCTCGAGGCCGACGGCCAGCACGCAGTCCGTCAGCGACACCACGTTCTCCGTCTTGACCGCGACGATCATGACGTTCTGCTCGCCGGCATCGGCATTGCCCACCATCTGGTAGTCCCAGACGACCTCGCCGATCGGGAACGGCACGTTCTGCTCGGCCTCGTAGTTGATCATCGCCAGGATCTTGTCGCGCGCCACCGGCGGCAGCTTGACGAAGCGCGGAAAGACGGCCTGCCCGGAGAGCGTCATCAGCAGCGGTGCCGGACGTATGCCCCGCTCGCGCATGAGGTCGCGGAGCGTGGAGACGATGTAGGCGGAGGGATCGGTCTCGCTGTCGGGCTCGATCCCCAACTCGGCCAGGCCGTATTGCAGCAGCTCGGGCGGCTGGCCGTTCCTGATCCGGAACTCGGCCAGCGCCAGCCGGCTGGCCCCGATGTTCAGGGCCAGAATGCGGTCGGATTTGAACACTATCTCACCACCTCGTAGTCGTCGATGAAGGCCCAGGCAAAGGGCGTCTTGGAGCGGTCGACCAGGTAGCCGGCATGCTTGGTGATGTTGGGCTTGTCGCCGATCAGCTTCCACCATTCCTCGGCGGGGCCGACGCCCTTGAAGGCGACGCGCTCACCGCCGGCGAAGATCTCCACCCCGAAGGCGTTGGGCTCGCCGAAGCGCGCCACGGCGGCCGGCGGCAGCACCACGCAGGCGGCATGGCTGCCGCGCCCGATGTCCACGTAGACGACCGTGGCTTCGAAGAAATGGAACTGCTTCTGGCCGTCCTGCGTCATCACGTAAAAGGTGAAGCTCAGCTCGTCGATCCATTCGGGCAGCGTCTCGTACCCGACCTCGAGCAGCGCCCACTCCCGGCGCGACGAGCCGCTCACCGTGCGCCGGACATTGCTCTGGTACTCCGGCGATCGCGTCAGCGACGCCCGCCCCATCTTGGGCAGGTCGCGGATGCGGACCTCGGCCCGCGGCGCCGCGACGCGCGTCTGCGCCAGGGCCGCGCCCGCCGCCAGCACAAGCGCCAAGCAAGCGGCCGCCAACGCGGCACGGATAGGCGACAACAGGCTTTTTCGCGTGATTGTCATGGCATTTCCAGGGGAAGACAATACATACCGCAGGCAGAACACTCCGCAACGGTTCCCATCAATGTACCGAAGATTGCGGAAAATGGCAAAGAGAAAGAATGGGATATGCGTTTCCCCTTGATCTTTTGGAAACGGCCGGTATGCTATTGTTTTAAACATCAATGCCGAGGAGACCTGCATGCATGCCACGTGCGCCTTCCGCTTCACCAACGGCTATGCCATCGCCATCGCCCGCGACGGACGCAGCTTCTCAGTCGACACGCCCGGCCTGCGCCTCGGCGGCTGCCGCATCGGCGTGGCGACGGAGAAGTTCCCGCAGACTTTCGCCCGCGCGCTGAAACTCACGGCCCGGGGCCGGAACCGCGCGACGATCACGGCGGCCTCGACGCTCGGGCCGCTGACGCTCGACATCCGCGCGGCGCGGGTCGGCCGCGACGCCGCACTGACCTTCTCGCTGTCGCTGACCGCCCGCGCCAGCCATCGCTGGGTCGAGATCGCGCCGCTGGCAGGCGTGAAGCTGGCCGGCGCCACACACCTCCTCAGCCATGGCCGCTCGATGGGCGGCTGCCGTCTCTGGCCGCTGCCGC
>CAYPJN010000121.1:0-7272 GCA_964411055.1 uncultured Lentisphaerales bacterium
CGGCCGGCACCGCCGACTCTGGGGACACGCCTCGAAGCAGCGGCCGCAGCAGACACAGCGCGCGGCCTCGATCATGTAGTCACGGCGCGGCGTCCGCCGCCAGAGGCCCAGCAGACGCCAGCCGAGCACCCAGCCGGCCAGCGCCCCCATCAGGCCGCCGCTCCGCCGGAAGCCGGCCACGCGCGCGGCCACCGTGCGCCGCAGGAGCGGCTCGTCGCCGCCCATCTCGCGGAATCCCTCGACCCGCAGGGCGATGTAGGGGTCTTCGGTCAGCGCGGGTTGGTCGATCGCTGCCAGCAGCAGCACATCCGGATGGCGCAGCGCGAGCCGCGCCGCGAGCGCCCGCCCACCCCACCCCATCAGCAGCGCCAGCACCGGCAGCAGGAGCAGATGCAGCAGCACCGCGCGCCGCTCCCCGGGCGCGACGCCGCGCGGATCCGGCTTCAACGGCTCGCGGATGGCGTCGACCGGGCAGACCCGCTCGCAGAGCCGGCAGCCGACGCACTCGGTCGGGGTGATCCGGGCCGTGCGCCAGCCCAGGCCCGCGGCCCAGCCGAGGATCAGGCCGTAAGGGCAGACGTAGCGGCAGAAGGGGCGCGCGACGAAAACACCGATCAGCAGCATGACCAGCAGCACCAGCCAGTTCCACCAGACGCCCCCCAGGCGGTAGAGCACCACGTAGGGATCGCTGGCGCAGATGGCGTACCCCCCGCCATTCGCTGCCAGCGTCAGCGCCACCGCCAGGAAGATCACCGGAATGAAGCGCAGCGCGAAATCCAGCGGGCGCGGCACCCGCACCGGACGCAGCGTCCCCAGTTCCTGCAGGGCGCCGAGCGGACAGAGCGCCGCGCAGAATACACGCCCGAAGAGCAGGGCGGCCAGGATTGGCAGCAGGACGATCAGTGTCAAGGCCACCGGCACGCCCGTGCCTTGCGCCAGCGCCTCGGCCACATTCTGGACACCGCCCACGGGGCAGATGCATCCGCGCCGCACGAAACCGAACCAGCCCACGCCGGCCAGGGCCGCCGTCAGAAGGATGCCGCGGCGCGAGCGCCGCACGAGCACGAGCCACGCCGTGAAGAGCAGCAGCGCCAGCAGCACGAGGACATCGGCATAAGGCGCCAGCCACGCCAGCAACAGCGGCGGATCGGCCGGAACCGGCGGCGTGTAGCCCGACTCGAATTCCGGACGGGGAAAGCGCCCTCCGTCCTGCGCCCACAGCGCTGCCGGCGCCAGTGTCGTCAGAAGGAGCGCCGCCAGGCGCACAAAAGCTAGGCATCGACGGCTCACCAGGCCTCCTGCTGCTGCATGCATTTGCAGGGAATCTTGCCGGGCGTGGCGGGCGCGGCGGGAGGACGCACCAGCAGATCCTTCGGCAGGTAGGGGTTCTCTTCCGGCACGCGCACGATCGCCTGGCCCGGGCAGACGCGTGCGATGCGGCACTGGTTGCAGTTGACGCAGCGGTCGTGACGAATCTGCAGGTAGAGCGATCCGTTGCCGTACTTTGTGCAGCCCTTGACGCAGACGGCGCATCCGATGCATTTCGCTTCGTCGACGGTGTACTCGAAATAGGGATCCTCGACAAAAGTCCGCCGCAGCGCGCCGACCGGGCAGAGCTGGTTCTCGGCGGCCTCGGTCAGTTCCGGCGCGTCGGGATGGAAATAGCCGAAGCAGAGCTTGCAGTAGCCGCACATCGCGTAGGCATGCACGCACTTTACGGCCGAGGGGGTCAGCACGCAGGCGGTCGCGCACTGTCCGCACTGCGTGCACTTGCGGGGGTCGATCTGCCAGCGCGTCCGCGGGGCGGCTTGGCGGCGCCAGGCCCCGAGTCCCACCGCCGCCAGCGCGCCTCCCGCCAGCACGCGCAGGAAGGATCGGCGCGACTTCATGTCCCATCCCCCAGCACGCGGCGGGCCGACTGTCCACGGGGGTGGCTGCAAGCGGCGAGCCAGCGGCAGTCGCGGCACGAGCCCGCAAAGCGGCAGCGGTCGCCGGGTTCCGCGCCGGTGTGGCGCGATGGTCGGCCTGCCAGGCGCGCGACAACCGCAACACCGGCGCCGATGGCGGCGCCACGCAGCAGAATGCGCAACCCTTCGCGTCGGGTGAGATTCATAGCCGCCATTGTGGCATTTTTAGCGCGCCACGTGCAACGTTTTGCATACGCGTTCTGCATAAGCGTGTGTTGAATTGTTGCGGTTCTCGCGTTTTCATCCTGACCGTAGCGGAAACCGACTTGATTCAAGAATTTCTGCCCCATGCGCTCCCAAAGGATATCCCACGCACCGAGCGAGTCGACCAAAGTTCCATCCATGTCAAATATTGCGCCCGTGACATGCACACTACCACCGCCTTTCGCAAGGTTAACGTATTGTTTGGATTCGCCCATTATGCCCACGCGCTCGGTGTCGCCAAACGAGAGGTAGCTCCTGGGCGCTTTTCCCCGGGCGTGGCGGCGACTTACGCGGACTGGATGGCGGCAGGACAACCTGTTACTGTTTCCATGTCTGATCACCGGGCGTCACGCCGCGGAACACGAGGCGGACCGGGCAGGATTGGAAAGGGAGCATATCATGGGGCTGAGAATGACACGCATCACGGGCGGCTGGCCCGTCGTCTGTTCCCGCAACCGGTGGGCGACCGGCAGAATGTGGTTCCGCCTGCCGGCATCCGCGTTTCTGGCGCTTGTGCTCTGCGGCTGCGCGCGTTCCGCCATGGCCGCGGAGAGGCCTGCTAGCCCGGCCACACCGGTTCTCGGGCGCGCGGCTGCCGATGCCGCCCGCCTGGGCCTGCCCGCCGACACGGGCGTAGTCTGGTATGCGGTCCCGGCGCTGTCCGGCACGCGGCGCACCCCGGAAGTCTATCCCGAGGACGGCGTCTGCCGCGGTCCGGTGGAAATCGTCGCGGCCAAGGGCGAGTTCGAATCGGCATCTTTCCAGCTTGTCGCGTTCCAGGAGTACGCCGGCGTGGAAATCGAGGTTGGCGACCTCGCAGGCCAGAACGGAACGATCCCGGCGGCGGCGCTCGACGTCAAGGTGGTCAAGGTTTGGGTCCAGACGGGCGCGGCCTGGAACAGTTACTCAGCGTTGTTTTCAGCGTTTGACTGCCAGGACGTATAATGGTATGTTAATAGGCACATTCCAAGGCGGGTTCCGGTGGCTTTTCGCGAGCCGGGATCTGCGGAAGCACCCTGCAAAGGGGGTGAATGGCATTGATCCAGATTCGTTTGAAACGTGGCGAGACTGTTGACCGCGGGCTGAAGCGGCTGAAGAAGATCCTCGACAAGGAGGGCCTGATGAAGCAGCTCCGCGCCAACCGGTATTTCGAGAAGCCCAGCGAGAAGCAGCGCCGCAAGTCGGCGCGCGCCCGCTCGCGCGCGATGTCGCGCCGCGCGGCGTCCTGACGCCGTAACGCACAGGCCGACAGGGCTCTCCCGGATCCGTCCTGGAGAGCCTTTCCTTTTGCCGCCCTACCCGGCCGAGGCACGGATGGAATTCGCGCTATCGACAAACTGGAACAGCGTGCGCCACGAGGATGGCGCCGCGCTCGCCGACGAGATCGCCGCGCTGGGCTTCGCGCGCGTCGAGATCGGCTACCTGTTCCAGGAGACGCAGATTCCCGGACTCCTGAGCCGCCTGCGCGACGGCACGGTCACGGTCGGCAGCGTGCATGCCTACTCGCCGGTGCCGCTCGGGGCGCCCGCGGGCCATCCCGAGCTCTTCCTGATGGCGGCCACCGAGGAAGACACGCGCCGTCTGGCCATCTTCCACCTGCGGCGCACCCTGGACTTCGCCGCGGCCATCGGCGCGCGGGCGGTGGTCGCGCACGCCGGCCGCGTGCCGCTCGGGCGTTGCTGGTCGCGGCTCGCCCGCGACCTCGCCCGCGACGACACCGGCCACTGGCGCCACCGCTTGAACCGGCGGCTGATGGTTCGGGCGCGGCAGCGGAGGATCGGGAGCCACCTGGAGGCGCTGCGCCGCAGCCTCGACGAACTGCTGCCGCTCTGCGCGCGGGCCGGGGTGCTCCTCGCCCTGGAGAACCTTCCCTCCTACGACGCCCTCCCCGATGCCGACGAGATGCTGCAGTTGGCCGACAACTACCCGGACTCGATGCTGCGCTACTGGCACGACATCGGCCATGGGCAGATAATGGCCAACGCGGGCTTGGCGGATCCCGTCGCGGCGGTCCGCCGTCTCCTGCCCCTGACGGCCGGCACCCACATCCACGACGTGCGCGGGCCGATGCTCGACCACCAGGCCCCCGGCGAAGGCGGCATTGATTTTTCAAGCTATGGTTTTCTGGCGGATGCGCCTATAATGCATGTCTTTGAACCGAATGCCGCCGTCTCCCCTGAAGGACTGCGCACGGGCCTGGAGCGCCTGCGGTCGGCATGGGCGCCAACGACCGGCAATCAAGGAAAGCTTACCTCATGAGCCGTACAGCACTGATCACCGGCATCACCGGGCAGGATGGATCCTACCTCGCCGAGTTCCTACTGCAGAAGGGGTACGCGGTGCATGGCATGGTGCGCCGCGCCAGCACCGAGAACTTCGAGCGCATCGCCCACCTGCGCGGCAAGATAGCGCTCCACCAGGCCGACCTGCTCGACGAACTCTCGCTGATAGAGCTCATGCAGAAGGTCCGCCCGGACGAGATCTACAACCTGGCGGCCATGTCGTTCGTGCCCACCTCCTGGACGCAGCCCATCCTCACCAGCGAGTTCACGGCCATCGGCGTCGTGCGCGTGCTGGAGGCCATGCGCCGCGTCTGCCCCGCGGCGCGCTTCTACCAGGCCTCCAGCAGCGAAATGTTCGGACACGTCCGCGAGACGCCCCAGACCGAGCGCACGCCCTTCTACCCGCGCAGCCCCTACGGCGTGGCCAAGGCCTTCGGACACTACATCACGGTCAACTACCGCGAGAGCTACGGCCTTTTCGCCGTCTCAGGCATCCTCTTCAACCACGAGAGTCCCCGGCGCGGCATGGAGTTCGTCACCCGCAAGGTCAGCGACGGCGTGGCGCGCATCAAGCTCGGACTGCAGCAGACCCTGGCCATGGGCAACCTCGACGCCAAACGCGACTGGGGCTTCGCCGGCGACTACGTCCGCGCCATGTGGATGATGCTCCAGGCGCAGCAGCCCGACGACTACGTCATCGCGACCGGCGCCACGCACACCGTCCGCGAGCTGTGCGATGTTGCCTTCTCCCACGTCGGCCTCGACTGGCAGGCGCACGTCAAGACCGACCCCCAGTTCATCCGTCCCGCGGAGGTCGATCTCCTGCTGGGCGACGCCGCCAAGGCGCGGCGCGTGCTGGGCTGGAAGCCGGAGGTCGATTTCCAAGGTCTCGTGAAGATGATGGTCGACGCGGATCTCGCCCGCGTGCGCCGCGAGATGCAGGGTTAGCCGCGATGCGCGTGCTGGTCACCGGAGCGGCGGGATTCGTCGGACGCCATCTCCTGGCCGCCCTGCGGACGGCGGGACACGAACCCCTGCCCACGGATCTGCACGCCGATACCGCCGCGGGGATCGAGTCCCTCGACATCTGCCGCGCGGCGGACGCGGACGCTGCCGTCCGGCGAATGCAGCCCGACGCCTGCATCCACCTCGCCGGCGTGGCCTTCGTCCCCGACGCGGCACGCAACCCGCAGGCGCTCGACGCCATCAACGTCGAGGGTCCGCTGCACATCGCGCGGGCACTGCTGCGCCATACCCCGTGCGCGCGGATGCTCTTCGTCTCCAGCGCCCAGGTCTACGGCATCCGCAACCGGCCCGTGGCGGCGCGCGAGCACGACACGCCCAATCCTTGCACGCCCTATGCGCAATCCAAGACCCGCGCCGAGGCCGCCCTGCTGGAACTGGCGGCGCTTCAGAACCTCGACTTGGTCATCGCCCGTCCAGGCAACCATACGGGGCCGGGGCAGTCGCCCAAGTTCGTCGTGCCAGCCTTCATCCATGCCATCCGCGACTTCCGCGACGGACGCCGGGCGTTGATCACCGTTGGCAATCTCGACAGCGGGCGCGATTTCAGCGATGTCCGCGACGTGGTCGCCGCCTACGTGCTGCTTCTGGAGCGCGGTGAGCGCGGCGGGATCTACAACATCTCGGCGGGCCTGCATTTGCGGATCGGCGACCTGCTGCAGCGCATCGCCGCGATCGCCGGCGTCTCGCCCCCGGCGCGGACGGATCCAGCGCTCTGGCGGCCGACCGACGACACGCCGGCCATCGACACCGCGCGGCTGAGGGCGCTCGGCTGGCGCCCGGCCTATACCCTGGAACGCACGCTGGCGGATCTCTGGCAGGAGGCGGTGGCCGGGGCGGCCGGCGGAAATCCCGGAGAACCCAAGGCATGATATTCAGGCCCGATCTGGCAGGCGCCGGCGCCGCCCCGGGCATCGAGGTGTTCCAGCTCACGTCGGAACCTGATGTCCCCGGCTCGCACGTCTACATGGAGGCGCAGATCTTCACGCCGGACAGCCGGCGGCTGGTGCTGCACCGCGCGGCCTACTCGCACAGCGGCGACACCCGCGATCCCCGGCACCGCTACCTGCTATGCGACCTCGACCATGACGGCCGCCTCTCCCCGCTCACCGACGAGACTGGGGCGACAGCGCCCAGCGTCTCGCCCGACGGACGCTTCCTCTACTACCTCGTCGACGAGACGGAGATCAACGGCGGACGGCTGACGCTCAAGCGCGTCGGACTGGACGGCACCGGGCGCGAGACGCTCCTGGTGATCGACGCCTGCCTGCCGGGCACCCGCTTCCGTCCCAGCCACGTCTATTCCCTCTCGACCATCTCCTCCGATGGCGCGCGCCTGGCCGCGCAAGTGTTCCTCGGGGACGGCCAGAACCCCGAACCGCCCTTCGGCCTGCTGGTCTTCGACCTGGCCAAGGCCGAGGTCCGGCTCGTGCTCCACGGGCCGACCTGGCTCAACATGCACCCCCAGTACTGCCGTTCAACCGACCCGGAGGCCAGCCACGACATCCTTGTCCAGGAGGGGCACAACTATCGGGCCAGCGCGAAGGGCGAAACGCTCAGCCGCCCCGACGGCCGCGGCATCGACATCCACGTGATCCGCGACGACGGCACCAAATTCCGCACGCTGCCCTGGGGGCGCGACGGCAACGAGTTCTGCCAGGGGCACCAGTGCTGGCGCGGCCGCGGCACGTGGGCCATCACGAGCACGCACACGCGCCAGCCCCCGGAGGGCCAGTTGATCGAGGGCTGCGCCATCGCGGATGGCGGCCACGCGGGCCGCGCCACGCCCGGCGCCG
>CAYPJN010000122.1:0-4562 GCA_964411055.1 uncultured Lentisphaerales bacterium
GCGCGCCGTCCGGTAGACCGTGACGAAGAGCCCGAAGAGCGAGCCGGTGACGACATACGGCAGCGCCGCCGCGAGATAGGTCTTGCCGAAGACGATCAGCAGCACGTTGATCGCGATGAAGAGGAGCCGGACTTCGGTCGGTCCGACCCCCAGGTAGGAGATGCTGAAGCGGTTGGTGCAGGCGAACTCCAGAAAGGCGTGGATCATGAAGCCGGTGAACATGACCAGGGTGAACAGGATCATCTTGTGGTAGACGGCCGGCAGCAGGACGGCATACCCGAAGAAGATCGCCCCGAGGAAGATGAAGTCGAGGAAGTGGTCGACGTAGTAGCCCCACCGTTTCAGGCCGGTGTCGCGCGCGCGGCCGACGGCGCCGTCGAGCAGGTCGGTGACATACTGGCCGACGATGCAGACGTTGATGCCCCAGAGCCAGTGGATCGAGCCGCGCGCCAGGAAGGCGAAGCACGGGATCAGCGCCGACCACAGCACCGTCGTGAGGGTCAGGTGGTAGGTCTCGATCCGGCGCGGCACGCGCGGCAGCAGGAACCCCTTGAGCTGCTCCTCGCCGCGGTGCAGCAGAGAGACGCCGAACTTGAGATGACCTTGAAATGCCATGGCATCGCCTTGCGGTTGTTGCCATTAAGCACCATCGGAAGGCCATAGTCAAGCCGAGAATGCGCGGTCCCGTAGATCCTGCGCCACTTTCCCATCTCTCCCTCCGCGGCTGCGTCAAGCAACCCCGCCGCAGGCGGCGGGGCGGCAAACGCATGGCCCGGCACGTCTTCAGGGCGCAACCTTCACCCGGTAGAAGCCATTCGCCGGAGCGGTTCCTTCGTGGAACAGGCCCATCGGCCCTCCGGTGCCCGCCACACCCACCTGCCCCGGGACATCCTGCCAGCCGCCTTCCTCGAACCGCTCCCGCCATTGCAGCGTGTAGACGCGTCGATCCGAGGTGTCCACCCAGACGCCTGGCGGAGGTCCCGGCTGGATCCCCGTGATCCGGAAGAAGCTCGCGCCGTTCGTCGGGTTCGTGTCCGCCGTCCACTCCTCCCCGGTCGTGAAGGGATCGCCATCCGGATTTCCGTCGGCCAGTCCCGGAAGCAGGGGATCCAGCCCGTAGTCGTGGCACCACCCGTCCGGCACGCCGTCGCCGTTGGAGTCGGCGGTCTCGGGATCGTATTCGGACGCGCCGATATCGTAGGCGGCCAGCCCGTCGAAACTGCCGTCGACGGGACGGGGAGCGCCGTCCAGATCCACGGAAACGGGGACGTCCGGCACCTTGCCCGCATCGGCGCAGGGCGAACTGTAGAGCAGATGCACGCCGTCCGCGGCGAGCCGCGGATCGGCTGTCACATGCCCGGCGCCGGCAGGCGCGGGAGCGGTGCAGCAGTGTTCATAGGTCATGCCGGTACCGCTGTTGTACCAGTTGGTGCCGCCGGCGCCGGCGGCATTGTCCCAAAGGATCGTGTTCTGCACGAGCGTGCCCGACTTGCAGAACACGCCGCCGCCGCTCGCGGCGGCCGTGTTGCCGCCGAGCGTGCAGTGGCGGAGCGCGCCGCCGTAGTTGAAATAGGCGCCGGCGCCGTTGTCCGCGCCGTTGCCGGCCAGAAGGCTGTTTACGGCCGTGCCGCTCTGGAAGACGTAGAGCCCGCCGCCCGAGGCGGCCTGGTTGGCTGTGACGCGGCAGCGGTCGACGGCGCCGCCCTGGTAGAGGTAGGCGCCGCCGCCGGAGGTGGCGGCATTGGTGGCGACCCGGCACTGGCGCAGCGCGCCGCCCTGGTAGAGATAGGCGCCGCCGCCTTCGGTCGCCTGGTTGTCTTCAAGCACGCTTCCGACGATCTCGACGCCCGGCCGCAGGAACAGCCCGCCGCCCCGGCCCGGCGACCCGGAGGTTTGGTTGCTCCGCAGGATGCAGTTCTCGACGGTGCCGGTTCCCGACGCGAAGTAGATTCCCGCGCCATCCGGGGCGGCACACGCGCGGACCAGGCAGTTCCGGATCGTGGCGCCAGTGGCGGCCACATGGAGGCCTCCCCCCTGTTCACCGCATCCGTGCTCCAGCGTGAACCCGTCCAGCGTCACGGCGGCGCCGAGCGTCGCGCAGGGGTGGATGTCGCCGCCGGTGATGCTCGTCGCCCCGCGGCCTTCCACGCTTTCCAGTGTCACGGCGCGCGCGGCGGCGAGGTTGCCGGCATAGACGCCATTGGTCACCAGCACCTTCGCGCCGGCATGGGCTTCGTCCAGCGCCGCCTGGAGATTGGTGGCGGCGGCGTCCCAGGAGGCATACGGGACGCGGTGCGCGCCGGCCGGCGCGACGTAGTAGCAGCCCGGCCGCTCGTAGGCGCCCATGTCCACCACGCCTTCGGCCACCCGCGGATTGCCGTCGAGGTCGATCGTCCCCCTGTAGACCAGTCCGGCGTTGATGCAAGGCGAATCCGGGCTCAGATGGTAGTCGCCCCCGCCGAGATTCTTCAGCAGCGGGTTGGCGGTGATGTTGCCGCTTCCCGGCGGCGTCTGCGCACAGCAGGAATTGTAGCACGCGAATCCGCTGGAACCGCCCATCTGGTAGAAGTTCGGGCCGCTCAAAGAGGCCGTGTTGTGATAGAGGATGCAGCTTTCGAGCGTGCCGCCGTAGCTGGAAAGGAATCCGCCGCCGTAGATCGCCGAGTTGCCGACGATCGTGCAGTTGTAGAAGAAGGACTGGTGCCAGTTGCAGTAGGCGCCACCGCCCTGCGATGCATAGTTCCGGGCCAGCACGCTGTTGGCGACCGTTCCGCCATGCGGCATGTAGACGGCCCCGCCGAAGTTCGCGAGGTTGTCCGTGATGATGCAGTTGCGGACCTCGGCGCCAAAGCTTGTGAAGTAGACGCCCGCGCCGTAGGAATCCATTCCGCCCATGATCCGGATGTTGTTGTCGATCAGGCAGCCCTCCACGAGCCCGCCGGCCTGCGAGAAGTGGACGCCGATGCCGTTGTCGCCGGTGCAGCCCGTGACGCGGCAGTTGCGGAGCGTTCCGCCCAGCGCGCTGAAGTGGACCCCGGCGCCCCAGGCTTCCGGCGCATAGCCGCGGGTGAACGTGAATCCCTCGACGACATCCGACGCGTGGTGGATGACGAGGCACCGGCACAGGTTCTGCGCGTCGACGATCGTGGCTTCGCGGCCCGCGATGCCCACCAGCGTCACGCCGCGACTGATGTTGAGCGCGGAGGCGATGCGGTAGGTTCCGTTCGAGACGAGCACCCGGTCGCCGCCGCGCGCCCGGTCCAGGGCCTCCTGGATGTTTGTGGCGGCGGTCGCCCAGCTTCCGAACGGCGACAGGTGGCCGCCGCCCGGCGCGACGTAGTGAATGGACGCCCACTCGTAGGCGCCCATGTCCACGGCGACGCCGTTGATGCGCGGCAGCCCGTCCAGATCCCCGGTGCCCGCCGCCAGCGCGTCCGACCCGGCGTCGATGCAGGGGGAGTCCGGCCCGGGATGGTAATCTCCCGCCCCCGGATCGAAGAACAGCGGGGAGGCGGCCAGGTTGCCGCTGCCGGTCTCCGGCAGCGGCACGGTGCAGCAGTAGTTGAAGCCGGCAACCCCGGCCTCCAGCAAATAGTTCGTGCCCGGGCCGAAGGCGAGGTTCTCCTGCAGGATGCTGTTGGCCGCGTCGCCGCCAGCCAGCCAGCAGACGCCGCCGCCCGTGAACGCGGAATTGCGCGCCACCGTGCATCCCGTCAGCGCGGTGCCGGCGCCGGCGGTCATTCCCCCGCCGCGGTATTCCGCCACGTTGTCCGCCACCAGGCAGTTCTCCAGCAACAGGCACCCGCTGGCGTAGAGCCCGGCTCCATCCTCGGCGGCATTGTCCCGGATCATGCAGCAACGCAGGGTCGCGCCCCCGGCGGCGTGGAGCCCGCCCCCGCGGCTGCCCTCCCCGGAAGCCGTGTTGCCCTCGATGACGCAGCCCTCCAGAACGCCCCCTTCGGCCGCCAGATGCACCCCGCCGCCTTCGGATGCCGAACAGCCCGAGACCGTGCAGCGCAGCAGCCGCGTGCCCGTCCCGGACGAATGCAGGCCGCCCCCCTGCCCCGCCGCTCCGCCGGTCAGGCCGAACCCCTCGATCATGACATCCGCGGCCTTGACCGCCACGCACCGCACCGCGTTTTGTCCGTCGAGAATCGTCACCTCCGGGCCGTTTTCACTGCGCAGCACCAGCGCCTTGTCCAGAACCAGCGTCGCACCGGACCGGTAGGTTCCGTTCGTCACCCGCACTTCCCCGCCAACCGCCACCGCCGAGACGGCGTCCTGCAGGTTCGTCGCCGCCTTCGCCCAAGTGTCGAACGGCGCGACATGCCCTCCCGTCGGCGACACATGGCTCACCGGCGCCGGGGCGTAAGGCATCTCGTAACAGCCGCGGTTCACCGTTTCGCCGACGATACGCGGATACCCGTCGAGGTCGAACGCGCCGCCCGCGTCGGCGTTGTCCCCGCTGTCGACACACGGGGACATCGCCATCGTCCGGTAGTTTCCGGCGCCGCGGTTGACGAAGGCGGGGTCGTCCGTGATGTTTCCCGTTCCGCCGGGAT
>CAYPJN010000122.1:4572-7199 GCA_964411055.1 uncultured Lentisphaerales bacterium
ATTCGGGCCCGTCGGCGCTGTATTGAAGTAGAGAACACTGTTGAAGTAGTTTCCGCCGAGATAAGTGAAGACGCCGCCCCCCTGCTGTGTCGCGGTGTTGTCCGCGATCGTGCAACCCTGCACGGTTCCGCCCTGGTAGCTGAGCACACCGCCGCCGATGCGGGCTTCATTGAAGGCGATCAGGCAGTTGCGCACCGTGACGCCCGTCCGGAGGTAGACGCCGCCGCCCTGCTTCTGCGTCGCCACGTCGGCGCGGTTGCTCAACACCACGCAACGATCCATCAGGCCGGCCTCGGCGACGAACATGACGCCGCCGCCGTACTCCGCCCGGCAGCCGGAGATGACGCACTCCCGGATCGTGCCTCCCGCCGTGTTCACGCAGATGCCGCCGCCAATCGAGGCGGTGTAGCCATTCCGGATGGTCAACCCCTCGACCACGGTATCGGCGTGATTCAGGACGAGGCAGCGGACCGCGCCGTTCCCATCCATGATCGCGCCCCTGACGCCACGGAGCGTGACGGCCTTGGACAGCGTGACCGTCTGGGCCAGCACCTGGACTTCGTTGGTGACGAGCACCGTGTCGCCTGGCCCGGCCGCATCGACGCCGCTTTGCACGGCATGAAAGGCGTTGCCCCAGGTGGTTCCCGGCCCGTCCGCCGGGCTGCCGCTCCAGACATGGATCGTGGCCGCGGCGGCCCACTGCGTGAAGCCCAGGCACGCCGCGACGACGGCCCGACGGAGCTGAAGGTGGCGAGTGTTCGACGGAATCCCACGTCCGCATACAGCCGTTTTCATGACCATGTCCCCCTGTGAACTGCGCGGCAGGAAGCCTGCAAACGGAATCCCCACACCGGAGAGAGATAATTTATCCTTCCAGAGGCCGATTGTCAATTAAGTGGAAATCGCGGACCATCACTGCGGCTAGGCGGGGACGCCGTCGCCCCGCCGATGGGCCCGTCTACACCGTCAGGCCCGCGTAGCAGGCTCCGCTGGAGAAAGGGCGCATGGAGGAGCGGGCGGCAGTTGCAGGCAGACGCGTCACGCTGCACACGCCGTTGCCACGTTTAACCGGGCCTGAAGGCCCTCGCATACTTCCGGCTGAAGCCGGTACTCCGACGGGGAGGTCCGTGCCGGTGAACCCTCGCGTCGGAGTCCCGCCTTCAGGTAGCGTTGATTTATACAGGCGCAATAGAGCAAGGTAGGGCGAACCGTCCCGGTGAGCCGCAGATGGACGGCATAATCAGTTATATTAGTGCCAAATGGCGGCTCGGCGGGGACGCCTCGCCCTACCTTGCTTCATGATCGTCTGGAAAAGGGTACGGGGCGCAATAAATCAACGCTCCCTTCAGGCGGAAGCGGCCCAGGGGCTTCAGCCCCGCCTCTTGCTGGTCCATGGGCCCATCAGCATTCCGCCCGCCCTCCAGGATAATTGCTCAACCGATGATTGACGAGACCACTGGAGGGCGAAGTTTACGCTCCGCGGCATCCGTGTAATCCGCAGCTTCTACTTACGCTGCAGCTTACAGCCGCTTACACCTTGACCCGAACCAGGAAGAAGTTCTTCTTGCCGCCGCGCAGCACGACCAGGCGTCCATCGATCAGGTCGGCGGAGGCCAGCGTGGCATCGAGTCCCGCGACGCGGCGGCTGTTGAGGCTCAGGCCGCCCTGCTGCACCAGACGGCGCGCCTCGCCCTTGCTCGCGGCCATCCCGGCCAGGGCGGCGACCTCGTAGAGCGGCTTGCCGATAACCTGCGCGGGTTCCAGCGTGGCGGAGGGCACGTGGGCGAAGATGCTCTCAAGTTCGGCGGCGCCCAAACCCTCGATGCTGCCGCCGAAGAGGACATCCGTCGCCCGCCTGGCAATCGCCAGGCCGCGCTCGCCGTGGACGGCGCGCGTGACCTCCTCGGCCAGCACCTGCTGCGCCTCGCGGCGCTCGGGCGCCACGGCCAGAGCGGCCTCCAGTTCGGCGATGCGATCAAGGGGCAGGAAGGTGAAGATCCGCAGGTAGCGGATGACATCGGCGTCGGCCGCGCGCAGGAAGAACTGGTAGAAGTCGTAGCACGAGGTCTTGCGCTCGTCGAGGAAGATGGCGTTGCCCTCGCTCTTGCCGAACTTGCGGCCCGCGCTGTCGCAGACGAGCGGGAAGGTCATGCCGAAGGCCTCGGCGCCCTGCACGCGGCGTACAAGCTCCGTGCCGGCGGTGATGTTGCCCCACTGGTCCGAGCCGCCTATCTGCAGCGTGCAGCCGTAGGTCTTGTTTAGGTGCAGGAAGTCGTAGCCCTGAAGAATCTGGTAGCAGAACTCGGTGAAGCTCATGCCGTCGTCGGCCTCCATGCGCTTGCGCACGCTCTCCTTGCCGAGCATGTTGCCCATGCGGAAATAGCGGCCGACGTCGCGCAGGAAACCGATAAAGGTCATCTCCCCGAACCAGTCGTGGTTGTTCACCATGATGGCGGGATTGGGGCTTTTGGGATCAAAATCAAGGAAGCGGGAGAGGTTCTCGCGGATGCCAACAAGGTTGCGCTCGACGTTCTCGGCGGTCAGGAGCTGGCGCTCGGTGCTCTTGCCCGAGGGATCGCCGATGAGCCCGGTCGCGCCGCCGACGAGGGCGATGACGCGGTGGCCGG
>CAYPJN010000123.1:0-7189 GCA_964411055.1 uncultured Lentisphaerales bacterium
GATCGCCATGCGCATCAGGTGGGCCACCGGCCCCGGCGCCTCGTCGCAGAGCGCCAGCGCCTCGCGCACGTTGCCCTTGGCGAGGATGTTGAAGACCCCCTCCAGGAAGTCCGCGTAGTGGATGCGCGCCCGCCTGAGGTGCATCAGGCGCTCGAGAAATACGGCCACGGAGGCCAGGCCGGTGAACACGATCACCCAGAATACCGGTCCGCCCTCGCGCCACAGGTCAAGATTCGTCATGGCTGTCGCTCCTCGCCCCCCCCTGCCCGCCGGGCCGGCTGCCAGCGCCACCGCGCGTCGCTTTGGATGCGCTCCACGAGCGCCTGCGCCTCGGCGGCGCCGGGCACCCCGCTGCCGATGAGCCGCTGCAGCACGCGCACGGCGGCCTCGGGTCGTCCCTGCGCCTCCATCACGGCCGCGGCCTGCATGGCCGCGCGCGCGAACCACGCCTGCGCCTCGCCGCCCAGTTCGGCGCCCGCGCCGCGCTCGCGCAGGAAACGCAGCATGACCTGGTCGTAGTAGTGGTCGACCGCCTCGTCGGCCTGGCCCATCTTCTCCAGGCAGCGCCCGCGCTTGAAGGCCGCCTGCAGCCGCGTCGCCGCATCCGCGTCCGGACGCGCCAGCACTACGGCGTAGGCCTTGAAGGCTTCGTCGTAGCGGTTCGTGGTGCTGGAGCCGAGGGCCAGCAGGCTGTCGCCCTTGCGCAGCCAGGCCGGCGTGACCCAGGCGCTCTCGGGATATCGGTTGACGATCTCGTCGAAGACCAGGATGGCCTCCTCGAAGCGCGCCATCTCGCAGAGCGCGTCGCCCTGCAGGTAGCGCGCCTCGGCCAGGCGCCCGCTCTCCGGGTAGTCGCGCGCCAGCCGCGAGAGCAGCGCGATGCCCGCCGGAAACTCGGCGCGCCGCACGGCCGCGCGCGCCGCCAGGATCAGCGCCGCGTCGGCCAGGGCGTGCCGCGGCCAGCGATCCGCGAAGGCCGCAAAGCGCTGCTGCGCCTCCTCGTAGGCCTTGCGGTTGTATGCATACTGCGCCAGCCAGAGCGCCGCCTCGGGCAGCCGCGGCGACGCCGCATACAGATCCGGGAACGCCTCGCCCAGCCGGGCGGCCTCCTCGTCCCTTCCGGCGCCGTAGAGCGCGAACATCTGCAGATAGGCGGCCTCGTCGGCCAGCGCCGGCGCGGTCTCGCGCACGCGCGCCAGATCCTTCGCGGCGGCCTCGAACTGGTAGCTGCGGTAGTGCGTGCGCCCCCGGCCCAGCAGGGCCGGCGCGCGCTGCAGGGCGTTGGTCGCCTCTTCGATGACCCGGCTGTACGTGGCCAGCGCGTCGCCCACGGCCTCGCGGCGTTCGTAGAGCAGCGCCAGGCGCAGCCGGGCCTCGGCCGCGTGCCCCGGCGCGTCCGACGCCGCCAGCCGCGCGAAGGCCGCCTCGGCGGCCTCGGCCCGTCCCAGGCGCTCGAGAGAGTCGGCGGCCATGAAGGCGGCCGGCGCCGTGCGCGCGGGATCGCCGTTCAAGCCGGCCACCTGCGTGTAGAGGCCGGCGGCCTGCTCGTAGCGGCGGTCGGCATGGCAGGCGTCGGCGGCCTTGAGCAGGCACTCGGCCTGCGTCACGGGATTGGTCGTGGCCTGCGCCGCCTTCAGGAAGGTCGTGGCCGACTCCGCGTTGCTGCCCAGCCGCAGCAGTGCCAGCGCCAACCCCCGCAGGGCCTGGAAGACATGGTCGGCCTCGCCGTAGGTCTCGAGGTAGATGCGGTACTCCGCGGCCGCCAGCGTGTTGGAGCCCGCCGCCAGCCAGCCGTCCGCGAGGGCCTTCTGCGCGTCGGCGGCGCCGGGAGCGCCCGGCTGCTCGCGGATGCAGCGCTTCAGCAGTTCGGCCCCCTCGGGCTCCAGGCCGGGAAAGGCGACCAGGATGCGACCGTAGCGCAGGGCGAGACGCCAGGCGTGGCGCGGCGCGACGCCCAGATCCAACGCCTGGAAGCCCGCCTGCCGCACGGCGTTCGTCATGCCCCGTCCGGCGGCGATCGCGGCCAGTTCGATCCAGGCCTCGGCGCGGTTTTCGGGCGGCGCGCCCGGATCGTGCGCCAGTCGTTCGAGCAGGCCCTCGGCTTCGGTCTCGCGCCCGCGGGCGCGCAGGATCTGCGCCTGCAGCAGGCTGCCCAGCGACACAGACGCCAGGGGCAGGTTTGTCGTGGCCAGTTCCGCCTGCCGCCGCAGCAGCGCCTCGCACGCGGCCGCGTCCCCCGCAGCCAGTTCGGCCTGCGCCCACTCGAGCAGATTATCCGCCCGCACCAGCAGATTGGTCGTCAGCCGGTCGACCTCACCGAAAGCCGCGCGCGCGCCGGCCGCGTCGCCCAAGGCCATCCGGGCGCGGGCCGTCAGCCGCCGCAGGCCGGTCGCGTACGGTCCACGCAGCGTGTCGAGCGGCAGGCTGCGGACCTGCTCCAGGAGGGCCTGCGCGCGCCCCAGGTCGAGCAGCGCTCGCGCCTTCCAGAAGTCGAAGACGCCCTCCGCGCGCCCCGCGGCGACAACCTCCGGGTGGGCGGACAGGATGTGCAGCACCTCGGCGGGACGCTCCTGCAGCACCAGTGCCTGGCATAGCCAGGCCAGGGCCGGCACCGACTCCGCCGGCGGCCGCGCGCGACTCTGGACGAGGTAGCGCGTCAGGTGGCGTTCCGCCACGTCGTAGAGGCCGTCCGCCATCGCCGTCTGCGCCGTCGCCAGATCGTCCGCCGGAGCGGCCACCGCGCCCAGGGTCAGCAGCGGTCCGGCCAGCATCGCCGCGCACCAGCACCGCCACACCGCACTTGCGCGGGCGACGCCCTGGTTTTCCGCTTCCTGCCTGTTCCTGCTGCCGCTCATTTCCACGCCCGGTACTATCCGTTAATCGCCGGCTTTCCGCAATCCAAAAACCGCGTCCCCTTCCCCTCCCCGGCCAGGTACCGCCCCGTGTGCGAGGCCGTGCAGGCGGCCACCTCCTCGGGCGTGCCCGCGGCTACCAGCTCGCCCCCCGCATCGCCCCCCTCGGGACCGAGATCCACGATGTAGTCGGCGCAGCGGATGATGTCGAGGTTGTGTTCGATCACCAGCACGCTGTTGCCCGCGTCGCGCAGGCGCAGCAGGACGTCGAGCAGCTTGTGCACGTCGGCGAAGTGCAGGCCCGTCGTCGGCTCGTCCAGCAGGTAGAGCGTGTGGCCCGTGGCCGGCCGGCTCAGCTCGGCCGCCAGCTTGATGCGCTGCGCCTCGCCCCCCGAGAGCGTCGTCGCCGCCTGCCCGAGCTGCACATAGCCCAGGCCCACCTCGGAGAGCGTGCGCAGCTTGGCGGCGATCCGGTTGACCGGCTTGAAGACCTCGAGCGCCTCGTCCACGGTCATCGCGAGCACCTCGGAAATGTTGCGCCCGGCGTACTGCACCTGCAGCGTCTCGCGGTTGTAGCGCAGCCCGCCGCACTGCTCGCAGGTGACGTAGACGTCGGGCAGGAAGTGCATCTCCATGCGCAGCGAGCCGTCGCCCTTGCAGGTCTCGCAGCGCCCGCCCTTGACGTTGAAGCTGAAGCGCCCGGGCCCGTAGCCGCGCATCTTGGCGGCCGGGGTCATGGCGAAGAGGTTGCGGATCGGCGTGAAGGCGTCCGTGTAGGTCGCCGGGTTGCTGCGCGGCGTCCGGCCGATCGGGCTCTGGTCGATCTCGATCACCTTGTCCAGGTGCTCGATGCCGGTCATCTTCCGGAAGGCGCCCGGCAGCTCCTTGGCGCCGTGGAAGTGCCGCGCGAGATGCTTGCGCAGGATCTCGTCGACCAGCGTGCTCTTGCCCGAGCCGGAGACGCCGGTTACGCAGACGAGGCACCCGAGAGGGATGGCGACATCGATGCCGCGCAGGTTGTTGGCGCGGGCGCCCTCGACCCGCAGCCAGTGCGGCCCCGGCTTGACGCGTCCGGCGGCCGCGCCGATGCGCCGCCGGCCGGTCATGTAGTCGGCCGTGAGCGAGCCGGCGCGGGCGAGCAGCCCCGCGCAGTCGCCCTGGTAGACGACCTCGCCGCCGTGGCGCCCGGCGCCGGGACCGAGGTCGATGATGTGGTCGGCCATGCGGATCATCGTCTCGTCGTGCTCGACGACGACCACCGTGTTGCCGCGCGCCTGCAACTGGCGCAGCATGGCGATCAGCCGCGCGTTGTCGCGCGGGTGCAGGCCGATCGTCGGCTCGTCGAGCACGTAGAGCACGCCGACGAGCCCCGAGCCGATCTGCGTGGCGAGTCGGATGCGCTGCATCTCGCCGCCCGAAAGGGTGGCGCTCTCGCGGTCGAGGGTCAGGTAGTCGAGCCCCACGTCGGCGAGGAACTGGAGCCGGCGGCGGATCTCCTTGAGCACTTCGCCCGCCACGTGCTGCTCGGTCCGGCTCAGCTCGAGTTCCCCAAAGAAGGCGGCGGCGGCGCGGATCGTCCGGCCCATGACGTCGACGATCGACGCGCCGCCCACGGTGGCGGCGCGCGCCTCGGGCCGCAGGCGCGCGCCCCGGCAGTCGGGACACATCTCGCGCGTCATGTACTGCCGCAGGCGCTCGCGGATCTCCTCGATCTCGGTCTCGGCATATTGGCGCCGCAGCGCCGGCAGCACGCCCTCGAACGGCTTGAGGTGCTTGCGGGTCACCCCCCGCATGCGGAAGCGTATCTCGATGGCCTCGTCGCCGGTGCCGTGCATCAGGATATGGCGGAACTTCCCGGGCAGTTCCGCGTAGGGCGTCGAGAGGCTGACGTTGAAGGCGCGCGCGACCTCGCGCAGCAGGTGGCGGTGGTAGAGGATCATGCGGTAGCCGCCGCGGCGCCACGCCTGGACCGCCCCGTCCTCCAGGCTCAGCGTCCGGTCGGGCACGACGAGCTCTTCGGCGAAGACCAGTTGCGAGCCGAGCCCCGCGCAGGCCGGACAGGCACCGTGGGGATTGTTGAACGAGAAGTGGCGCGGCTTGAGCTCCTCGAAGCTCAACTGGCAGTGCGGGCAGGCGTTGCGCTCCGAGAAGAGCGTCTCCGTCTCTTCCGCGCCGGGCGCCGCGGCCTGCACGATCACCAGCCCGCCGCCGCGCTTGAGGGCCAGCTCGACCGAGTCGGTCAGCCGCGTGCGGATCGCGGCCGACACCACGAGGCGGTCGACGACCACCTCGACGGTGTGGTTGCGCTTCCGGTCGAGCACCGGCGCCTCGTCCAGCATCACCTGTTCGCCGTCCACGCGCAGGCGGGCAAAACCCTCGCGCCGCAGCTCGTCAAAGAGCTCCTGCTGCGCGCCCTTGCGCCCGCGGACGACCGGGGCCAGCAGGGTCAGCTTGGTGCCCGACGGACGCGCGAGCAACTGGTCGACGATCTGCTCGGCGTGCTGCCGCTCGACGGGCCGCCCGCAGGTGGGACAGTGCGGCTGCGCGATGTTGCCGTAGAGCAGGCGCAGGTAGTCGTGGATCTCGGTGGTCGTGGCGACGATCGAGCGCGGATTGCTGCCCGCCGTCCGCTGTTCGATGGCGATGGCCGGCGAGAGCCCCTCGATGTGGTCGACTTCGGGCTTCTGCAGCTGGCCGAGAAACTGGCGCGCATAGGCCGAGAGGCTCTCGACATAGCGCCGCTGCCCCTCGGCATAGAGCGTGTCAAAGGCCAGCGACGACTTGCCCGAGCCGCTCAGGCCGGTGATGACCGTCAACCGGTTCCGCGGGATGCGGACGTCGATGTTCTTGAGATTGTGCTCGCGCGCGCCCTGGATCAGGATGTCGTCTTGCATGGGTGCATATTATACCGCAAAAACGGTCGCGGGGCCTAGCAGAGGCGTCGCATGCTGCCGCCCCCGTTATCCCTGTCTGACCATTCCCCAGACTATGCGGGCTGCGTTATTTCACGATATTTCCCATGGGGTCAACCCAGTCATATCCGTTCCATATGAGCATTTTATTGGACGCGGTATCGAAATACTGTTCCAGATATTCCGGACACTCGGGGCGGCTGATCCTGCTGTGATCAAGGTTCTCGGTTCTGAAATTTAGCCCGGATCCGTCCTGCCAGAACTTGCGGAGGCCGAAGGCTTTGCCCTGCAGCGTGTAGGAGAGAAATCCGTGCCAGCCTCCGGGCGTCTCCTCCACGGCTCCGGGGTTCGTGTCGCCGGTGATGTCGTCAGGGATGAAGTCGGCATTGAACCGTTCGATGTTGAAGTCGATAGCAGTCAAATGGCCTGTGCCGGAGAATTTAGGCAGATGCGTGTTGCCTTCGTCGCAGCAGTTGATCATGGTGAGCGTTTTCCGCGCGGTCGAAAGGACGTAGCCGTAACAGCATCTGGCGGCCGAGCATGTCCGCATGACCAGGTGGTCAACGCCCTGGAATTCGAATCCGGTATGGAGTCCGCCCACATTTACGGTGTCGTAGCCGATACGCGCCATCTCGTCGTTGGAGCCGTGCATGGATCGGATCCCGGTGCAGCCGGGAATTGGTGTGGCCGGTTTCAAATGCAGGAAGCGATCCCTGAAGTAGTTTTCCGTGTAGATGCCGACTTGACGGATGTAGGCCGAGCCAACCCACGAGCAGTCGATCCCGATGATCCTTTTTGAAGCATCGAAAAAATAGAGATAGAAGTTTTCAAGCCCGATGTTATTCACATGCGTCATCGTGAAGAAATCACCCTCGGAAGGCGGTCTGGCGTCTGTGCCGCTGAAAACACGGTAAATGGTGTTGTCAGCCATGGCGCCGAACGCCTTTTCCGTCACATGAAGCGTCACGCCGAACCGGGTGTTGTAGCTCTTGTTTTCGGTGCAGCCGACGAGGTTGACGACGCGCGCCTGTCCATTGTTGTATCCGAAGAATATGGCGGAATTATTTTCATAAGGGAAACTGTCGATGTTGTAGTTGCCGTCGAAAAGCTGCACCGTGCCGCCTTTTATGAGCCCTTCAACCGCCCGGCTGATAACAAGTTCGTCATTATTTCCCGTGCAGACGATGTCAGCCAGAACTTTGTCCTGGTCCGATGAATCGGATGCCGCAATATAAACGACGTTTTCCAGAATGCTTTTTCCCCGAACCGGTTTTAGCATAGGTGATCTCCTGAGGTGGAGAGCGACGATAGCCGAAGCTGTGCTACAAGTCAACAGGTCTGAAAGCCCATGCGGCCGCAATATGCGAGGGGTGTAATCGGCTAGCCACAGGGGGGCGCGCGGAGGGCGCATGCTGGGTGGGCGGA
>CAYPJN010000124.1:0-7177 GCA_964411055.1 uncultured Lentisphaerales bacterium
ACTGGATGTTCGCCAACTGCTCGGCCACGGCGCAGCGCGGCGCGCTCGACTGGAAACCGAAGTTCAAGAAGGCCACCCTCCCCGTCTTCAAGGACCTTTACCAGGCCGTCAAGACGAAGAAGGAAGCGGCCCGCGTCATGAAGACCTGCAGCAAGCCGGACTACAAGGAGCAGCTCAAGAAGGAGCTCGACGCGATCGGCAACAGCGAGATGTGGCAGGCGGGCAAGGCCTGCCGTGCGCTGCGTCCGCACGACAAGGCCCATGTCGGCGCGGCCACCGCCGCCGGCACCCGCGGGCGCGGCACCGCGAACTAGCCGGCGCCACGGCGGTTTCGACTGACAGGATGCGCGCGACTAGGGTTCTCACCCTTTGTCGGCGCATCCTTTTTTTTGTGGTATACTGTCTCCATGTTCGACGCCCACACCCATCTGCAGGACGCGCGGTTCGACGGATGCCGCGCGGCTCTGCTCGAGGCGGCCGCCGCGGCCGGCGTGCGCGGCCTCTGCGTCTGCGGCACGGCGCCGGACGACTGGGAGGGCGTGGCCCGGCTGGCCGCGGAGCACGCCGCGCCGATCGCCGTGCATCCCGCCTTTGGCGTGCATCCATGGTACGGCGACAACCTGCCGCCCGACTGGCTCGAACGCCTCGACGCCTGCCTGCAGGCGCATCCCGGCGCCGCCGTGGGCGAGATCGGCATTGATGGTCTCCGCCGCGACCTTGACCCCGTCCCCCAGCGCCAGCGCTTCCTCGCGCAGCTCGAGCTGGCCGTACACCGCCGCCGGACGGTCGTGCTGCACGGCGCGCGCTGCTGGGGTCCGCTGGCCGACCTGCTGCAGCCGTATGCCGCGCGCCTTCCGGGCATCGTCCTGCACGCCTTCGCCGCCTCCGAGCCGCTGATCCGGCGCTTCCTGGACCAGGGCGCCTGCTTCTCATTCGCCGGCGCGCTCTGCAACCCCGATGCCCGCCGCGTGCAGGCGGCGGCCGCTGCGCTGCCGCCCGACCGCATCCTGGCCGAGACCGACACGCCCGACCTCTTCCCGGCCGGGGGCGCCGCCGCGCCCGCGGCGCCGGACACGCCGCCCCTCAACCAGCCCGCCAACCTGCCGCTCGTCGTGCGCGCCCTGGCCTGCGTCCGGGGAATCGATGCGGACGAGGCCGCCGCGCTGACGGCGCGCAACGCGCGGCGCGTCTACTGTATTGGTGAACAAACATGACGTGCACATCGGACTACGCGCTGCTGGACAGCGGCGACGGACGCAAGCTCGAGCGTTTCGGCGCCCATGTGCTGGCGCGCCCCTGCGCGCAGGCCGTGTGGCGGCCGCGGCTGCCGTCCGCCGAATGGGAGGCGGCGCACGCCTCCTTCGACCGCGAGTCGGGCAACCGCTGGCGCGGCCGCGAGGCTTTGCCGCCCCACTGGACCATCGACGTCGACGGCCTGCGCTTCCGCCTCGGCGGCACCGACTTCGGCCACCTGGGCATCTTTCCCGAGCAGCGCGAGAGCTGGCACTGGATCGGCGAGCGCGTGCAGGCCGTCCGCGCGGCCGCCGGCAAGGATCCCGTGCGCGTGCTGAACCTCTTCGCCTACTCCGGCGGGGCGACCCTCGCCGCCGCGCGCGCGGGCGCCGAGGTCTGCCACCTCGACGCCTCGGCCGGCATGGTCGAGTGGGCGCGGGCCAACGCCGCGCTGAACGCGCTGGAGCAGGCCCCCGTCCGCTGGATCGTCGACGACGTCCACAAGTTCCTGACGCGCGAGATCCGCCGCGGCCGCCGCTACGAGGGGATCATCCTCGATCCGCCCAGCTTCGGCCGCGGGGCGCAGGGCGAGGTCTACAAGATCGAGCGCGACCTGCCGCGCACGCTCGACCTCTGCCGCCAGCTCCTCTCCGCGGCGCCACGCTTCCTGCTCCTCAGCGCGCATACGCCGGGCATCACTCCGGTGGTGCTCGAGAACCTGTTGGCCGAGCGCCTCGAGGAACTACCGGGGCAGCTCGAGGGCGGCGAGATGCTGCTGGCCGGCGCCGAGGGTGTGCGTCCGCTGCCCAGCGGCTGCCTGGCGCGGTGGCATGCTTCGACATCATGCGCCAGCCTTGGCGCCGGCGGCTCGCAGATATGCCCGCCCTCCAGTTAATCCCCCCATGAAAACCATTCGCGACTACCTTGACGAAGCGGCATCCCGCGGCCCCGGCCGTCCGGCCCAGAAGTTCTTCCAGAATGCAGCCTGGGTCACGCGCAGCTATGCCGCGTTGCGCGAGCGTGTCGTCCGGGCCGCGGCCGTTGTGCAGCGCCTGGGCATCGAGCCGGGACGCCACCACGTGGCCCTCATGCTGGAGAACGGCCCCGAGTGGCAGGAGATCTACCTGGCCCTAGCCGGCAGCGGCGTCGCCGTCGTGCCGCTCGACCCGAAGCTGCGCCCGCAGGAGGCCATGCACATCCTGCGCGACTCCGAAGCCGTGGCCATCTTCGCCGGCGCCCGGCTGGCGCCGGTGCTCGACGCGATCGCCGCCCAGCTCCCGCGGCTGCGCACCCGCGTCTGGGTCGGCGCCGGCGCGGCGCTCGCGCGGGATATGCGGGACGGCGCCAACCAGGCCTACGAGACACTGATGGAGCAGGCCGCCGGGGCGCGCGACGCGGCCCGGGAGTGGTTCGAGCGGCACAAGCCCGCGCCCGGAACGATCGCCTCGATCCTCTACACGTCGGGAACCACCGGCAAGCCGAAGGGCGCGATGCTCTCGCACGGCAATTTCACCTCGAACGTCGAGGCCTCCATCCGGCGGGTCGGCTTCTATCCTTCCGACAACTTTCTCAATATCCTGCCGCTCTTCCATTCCTTCTCGTTCACGGCCAACTTCATGCTGCCCCTCGGCCTGGGCGCCTGCTGCAGTTTCGTGCGCTCCATCAAGACCATCTCCGACGACATGCGCCTGCTCCGGCCCACGGTGATGCTGGCCGTGCCGCTGCTGGCGGAGAAGATCTACGAGCGGATTCAGGAGCAGATGCGGAAGAGCGTTGCCGCGCGCGTGCTGCGCGCGGCGGGGCTGCGCGCACTCGTCCATCGCCGCATCCGCGCGCGCTTCGGCGGCCGCCTGCGCCTGATCGGCATCGGGGGCGCGCCGACGGCTCCGGCCACCCTGCGCGGCTTCCAACAGCTCGGCATCCCGGTGCTCGAAGGCTACGGTCTCACCGAATGCTCTCCCGGAGTGGCCTACCCCAACCTCGACAACTACGTCGTGGGCACCGTCGGGCAGGTGCTGGACAACCTGGAGTACAAGCTGCTGGATCCCGACGCCTCGGGGGCCGGCGAGCTCTGTGTCCGCGGTCCCAGCGTCATGCAGGGCTACTACAAGAATCCCGCGGCCACGGCCGAGGTCATGGATGCCGACGGCTTCCTGCACACCGGCGACCTGGCGCGCCTCGACGACCGCGGGAACCTGACCATCTGTGGACGGCGCAAGGCGCTGATCGTGAACCGCGAGGGCAAGAACATCTATTCCGAGGAGATCGAGCAGGTCATCGAGCGCTGCCCGTTCGTCAAGGACGTGGTCGTGCTCGGCTACCGGGCGGACGGCGAGACGGGCGAGCGTGTCGGGGCGATCATCGTCCCCGACGCGGAGGCCCTGGCCACGCGCCATGGCGAGCCCGCGGTCGCGCGCTGGGGCGAGGCGGTCGCCGCGCGCTGGCACGCGGCTGTCGCGGCGCGCCGCGGTGGTCGCGGCGCGGCGGCGGCGCAACCGCCGGGCGAGCCGCCGGGGACACGCGGCGAGCAGGAGGCATTTGTGCGCGACGAGGTCGCGCGTCTATGCCGGGAACATCTGGCCGGCTACAAGCATCCCCGCAAGATCGAGATGCGTGCCGAGCCCCTCGAGCGCACCTCGACCATGAAGGTGCGCCGCGTGGTCTACGCCGGCGCGCTCGACGAGCGCTAGCCTGCCGGGGCTGGCGGGTCAGCGCGGCCGCGGCCGTCCACCGCCGGCCGCCGCGGCGGAGGGCGTCCGGCCGCCGACACCGCGGCAGGAGAGCAGCATGGGCACGTCGGCGTCGAAGGGCGGCTTCTCGATGGCCGCCTGGATGATGCGCTGCAGCAGCTCCGGGTAGCCGATGCCGGCGGCCAGGGCCGAGCGCGCCAGGGCGACGTCCTCCTCGAGGCAGGGGTTGCAGTTGACCTCGAGGATGTGCGGTTCGCCGACCTCGTCGAGCCGCAGGTCGACGCGTCCGTAGCCCCAGCCGCCCAGCGCGCGGAAGGCGGCGATGGTCAGCTCGGTCAGCCGCCGCCCGAGTTCGGGCGTCACCTCGGCGGGGCAGATGACGGAGGTGCGCTTGTACTCGATGCTGTTGCCCATCCACTTCGCCGCGTAGGACATGATCGGTGGAATCTCCGCCGGAAGGGCCGAGTAGTTCACCTCGGCGAAGGGCAGCACCTGCAGCTTGTAGCCTCCGATGATGCCGATGTTGAATTCGCGTCCCGGCAGGAAGCGCTGCGCCATGGCCGGCTGCTGGTACTCGCGCAGCACGATGCCGACCTGCCGGCGCAGTGCCCGCACCGAGTTGACCACCGAGTCGCGCGTCAGGCCGATGCCGGCGTGCTCCTGCGAGGGCTGCACGATCACCGGGAAGCGCCAGTGCGTCCGATCCACGTCCTTGACGCGCTCGAGCAGTCGCGACTCCGGCGGCACGGGGAGTCCCGCGCCCTGCAGCAGGCTGACGGCCATGTGCTTGTAGCGGCAGAGCCCCAGCGCCAGGGCGTGCGAGCCGGTCAGCGGGTAGCCCATCATGCGTACCAGCGCCGCGACGCGCATCTCGTATAGCGCGCCGTGGATCGTATCGTCGAACTGGTTGAAGACCACGTCTGGGTTCAGGCGCGCGAGCCGCCGCTGGAATCCCAGCAGGTCGTTGGAGAATCCCAGCACGGTCACCCGGTGGCCGAGCTTGCGGAGCGCTCGCGCCAGCGCGCGGATGAAGGCGCGCAGGCCATCGGTGCTGCCGTGGTCTTCCGGCGTCTCCGGCACCGTACCGCGGTGGCTGTTGTAGATCAGGACAACATGCAGCGCGCGTATGCGTTTCATTTGTGCCAGTGTAGCACCTAAGCGCGACAATGCAAATATCGCATTCTTCCGCCGGTTGCGGATTCTTCAGGGGTGTGGTAAAGTGTGGCTGTACGCCTCTGATTTTGACCGCTTAACGGGAGATACGAAATGCTTGCAGCCGGAGCCAGACTGGACTTGAAGATCGAGGATGTGGCCTACCGCGGCCCCGGGATCGCCCGCCACGAGGGGCTGGTGATCTTTATCGAACGGGTCGCACCGGGCGAGCGCGTCGAGGCCGAGATCACCGCAAGCAAGAAGAACTTCGCCGAGGCGCGCGTGCTCCGCATCCTCAAGCCCTCGCCGCACCGCATCCCTCCCTGCACCCTGCTGGCCGACGGCGTCTCCCTGCCCGGCTGCGTCTACGATTTCCTCGACTACCCGGCCGAGGTAGAGGTCAAGCACCGCCAGATGCTCGGCCTGCTGCGCCATGTCCCCGGCATCCGCGAGGCCGCCCTGCCCCCGCTGGCCTCGCCCGCCGACCTGAAGTACCGCAACAAGATCGTTTTGCATGTGCAGCGCGCGGGCCGTGATCCGGCGCGCATCGGCTACTACGGCGACGACAACCGTACGGTCGTCGACATCGAGCGCTGCCCGCTCGCCTGCGACGCCATCAACTTCGCCTGGGCCGCGCAGCGCGACGAGGCGCGGCGCAAGCTGGAGAACGGCCAGCGACTCACCCTGCGCTGGACACCCGCGGACGGCGTCGCGAGCTGGGTGGACCAGGCGCCGGAGAGCGCCCCGATGCTGACCGAGGAGAGCGCCGTCGGCCCGCTGAAGGTGCCGCTGGACGGCTTCTACCAGGTGAACACGGCTGTGGCCGCGGAGCTGGTGCGGCAGGTGCGCGGATGGTACGCGCGGGCCGCGGAGGAGAGCGGCACGCGGCATCTGCTCGATCTCTACTGCGGCGTCGGGGTCTTCGCGCTGGCGTGCGCGGCCGACGGCGCGGGGCCGGTGCAGGGCTTCGAGAGCGTGCGCGCATCCGTCGCCGCCGCGCGCCAGAACAGCCGCGAGCTCGGCCACGCCGTGACCTTCCACTGCGCGCGGGTAGAGGAGGCGGCCCGCAGCGGCTTCGGCGATCTCGACCTGTCGCGCCACATCGTCATCGCCGATCCGCCGCGCAAGGGGCTGGAGCCGAACGTCATCGAAACCCTAGGCAACGGACGGGCGCCGCATCTGATCTACGCCGCGTGCGATCCCGCCACGCTGGCGCGCGACATCAAGCGGCTTGCGTCCCTCGGCTACCGCCTGCGCGCGGCGCGGATGCTCGACATGTTCCCGCGCACGCGGCACTTCGAGACCGCCGTCTGGCTATCGCTGGGCTGAAGGCGTCAGCGGTAGAGCGGGCCGAGCGTCTCGCAGGCGCGGAAGTCGTCGCCGCCGCAGCGGTCCCAGAAGGTCGGACGGAAGCAGTCGGCGCGGTCGATGTTGTGGAAGTCGACCGGGATGCGCAGCATGGTGTTGAAGGTGATGAAGTCGGCGCCGATCAGGCCGAAGCTGTTGCCGTCGTGGTTGGGGCCGATGCGGTTCATGTACTCGAACGAGCTGAGCCCGCGCGGCGTCCAGTAGCTCTCCGGCCAGGTGGCGTCCGTCACGCGGCTGATGTGGTTCTCGACCCGTTTCGGCAGCTTGACCGTCTCGCCCTCGACGACGGAGCAGGTCAGCCGGTCGCCGACGGCGTTGTAGCGGTAGGAGGTCATCGGCACGCCGCCCGGGGTGCGGTAGTGGCTGGAGAGGCCGTCGCCGGGGAAGTACTGGGCGTTGCAGGCCATGAAGCGCGTGCCCTTCAGGGCCAGATCCTCGAGCCGCTGCTGCAGCGCGGGATCCGACTGGATCGCGCGGGCGACGGCCTGGACCGTCTGCCGCGAGCCGCCCTTGACGAGCTTGAAGATGTCGAGCGCGTAGTCCAGCGCGCCGGCGCCGGAGTTGCGCTTGTCGATGAGCCCGTTCGGGCAGAGCCGGCCGACGTCGACGCCCGTGGCCTTGCGGATGCTGGCCGGCGTCCAGTTGGTGCGGATGTCCGCGAAGAGCTGCGCGACGCCGCCGGAGAGCAGGTTGCCGACCATCATGCCGATGGCGTTCTTGCCGTCGTTCTCCGT
>CAYPJN010000125.1:0-6476 GCA_964411055.1 uncultured Lentisphaerales bacterium
GAGCAGGTCGGCCGAGAGGAAGTGGGGGTTCGGCACCAGCGCTTCCGTCTTGGTGTTCGGGATGCATGCCGCCTTCAATATAGCACAACACGCCGCTCTCACAATCGGGAATCCGGCGCAAGGCCATGTCTGCCGTCATCGAGACGGAGTCGTGGATGGTGCAAAGGGCTTTACATGCGAGCCCCAGGGAGCCGGATTCCGGGGAAGGCTGTGGTTGGATAGTCGCCGTGTCGAAATATCGTGCAAAAGTACGGTGGCTCGCTCCCTGTCGATAGTGAATCTCACGGGTTCAGGTGTCAAGTCGCCAGGCGGCATGTTTATTGCTCAATGAAGATCGGCCACAACGCGGCGAAAATGCCGCAATAAAGATCTTCGAGGGTGCAGCAAACATGAAGTTGGCGATGATGGTGGTGCTGGCGGCCGGACTGTCCGCGGCGTTGGCGGGTCCGGGTGATTTTCGCTACATCTCCCCCGGCAATACCGGCGGCCGAACCGTGAGCGAGGAGCATCTCGACCAATTCAACTTCGCCGAAAAGGCCCCGTGCATTTCGGCCTATGCGCCGACGGGGACGGTGCAGCCGGTGCTGCTGGAATCTCTCCGGCGGCTTGGCGCGGAACTCTTCGCGAATGTCGCGTTTGATCCGCTTGACACGCCCGCGGGTTTCCGCGTCCGCGCCGGCTTAGCGCCGGCCGTGCCGGGAACCTGGGACGGCGTCTATCTAAGCGGGGGCGACACGCTTTCCGAACCCTACGCCAAGGCGCTCGATGCGGCGAAGGAGGATGCCGCGCTCGTGGAAAAGTTGCGCGGACTCGGCATGGAGCTCCGGGCGAAAGACGACCTCATCCTCTCCGCCGAAGGAAGGCGTGCGACTAAGTGGTTGCGGGGGCTCGATCCGCAGTCGCTGGATCCGGACATGCTCCGCGTTGAAATCGGCGAGTGGATACGCCATCTCGAGGCGGTGCTCGGCCGTCCGCAGTCGGCGCGTCCACGGTCGGCGGGCGCGATCGCGTGGCAGGCGCCGGAGCCGCCGGAGGGGTTGCCGAGGTTCGACGTGAAGCCGAAGGACAAGCCGGTGTCGCTTGACAACGGCGGCAAGATTAGCTTCGACTGCGATTTCCGCGGCTTCTCGATTTCGGTGACGGATCCCGGCGCGCGCGTGACGGTCGAACTGGACATGCCGGGCGTGGCGGATTCGCGGTTGCGGTACGGCGGCGAACTCGTCCATTCCTCCGGAGAGAAGGCGCCGCCCGCGGACTATCCCGAAGCCGCGCCGTTCCCGGGGAAAGGCCTACTCAACTACGTCCAGTGGCGCTTCGACCGCTGCTTCCTGCCGGGAGACTGGCGGCCGCGCCACCACGGCGTCTACGGACGGTACTATCCCGGCCCCGTACTTTCCGGAAAGTGGGAAAAGTCCAAGGACGGCAAATACGCCAAGGCGGTATTTTCCGCCGAGTGGATTACGCTTTGGGGCGTTTGGCCCGGCTGCACCGACAACCGCGCCGACCGCTGGCGCGTGACCGTCGGCGGGGACGGTTGCGCCTGCGACGTGCTGCTCGTCTGGCCGAAGGGACTCCCCGGGCGGCGCGCCGAATACGAACGGGGCTCGGCAATCGGCAATCTGGAGCTGGCGTTCAAGGAGCGCGCCGACCATCTGCTCGCGAAGCACGCTTTCGCCGCGGAAGAATTCCGGTTCATGTTCGCCAAGACGTCCGGGAAGAGCTTCCATATCGGGGGCGTCGATTCGGCGACGGTGTTCCGCGATGCTTACCTGAAGCCGATACTGGACCGCAAGCCAACCATCGAGCGCTACGCCACGCTCGCATGGGACGCCGCCGACGCCAGGGTGGAATACATCGAGGCGTGCCTTGCCGGAAAGAAGCTCAAAGAACCGCCGTTGAAGCGTAAGAGCGCCATCGAAGCCGCAACCGAACCCGATGCCGACCTCTTCGGGGGAATCGAACTGGACGAAGTGGAGGAATGATGAACGCGTTCATCACCATCGCCGCATTGACTTTTTTCCGGATCGACGCCTATTCGCCCAATCCGCACATGCCCGACGAGCGGCCGGCCGACGCCGTCGAGAGCGAGTCCTTCTCCGCCGCCGCGGCCCGCGGCGAATTCGAGTCGGTGTCGTTTCTCGCGCTGCCCGAGGCGGATCTCGAACGCGTCGACTTCAAGTTCTCCGACCTGAAGGAGCCCGACGGCGCGGTCATCCCCGCGTCGGCGATAGACCTCAAGTCCGTGAAGGTGTGGTTCCAGCCGGACGGCCTGTGGCTTTCCTTCTGGTGCGGCAACCGCCACAAACCGACGGCGATTCCGACGCTGGTGCTGCACGACGATTCGCTCGTGAAGGTTGACTGGGAGAAGAAGCAGAACTTACTGCGCTTCGACTATCCCGGGAACTCCGTCTACAAGCGCATATCCGGCGGCGACGTCGATGACCGGATGAACTACGGGGTGGAGCCGGTCGCGGACGCGAAATCGTTCGTGCCCTTCGACCTCGCGAAAGGCAGGTACCAGCAGTACTGGATGACCTACAAGGTGCCGAAGGACGCGAAGCCCGGCGTCTACCGCGGCACCGCGACCGTGACTTCGGCGGGGAAGAGGCTCAAGGATCTCGCGCTCGATCTTGAGGTCTATCCGTTCACGCTCCCCCTGGCGCGCACCCACTACGACTCGTCCCGTCCCTACATGATTTCGATGGACAACGGCGTCCATCTCGCGGATCTCCTGCGCGAATGCCACGACCTCAAGGCGGCGGAGGCGAAGGCGCTCGCGACCTACCGCATGTGCGCGGAGCACAATCTCCTCTACCTGGCGGGACCCGGCTTCATAGCCCAGGACAACCCCGACGACCTCGCCCTGCGCATGCTGTACCTGATGCGCGAGGCGGGCATGCCCCTGAGGCCGCTTTTCGCCGGCAGAACAGAGGACGGCGGCGGCAACTGCGCGGTGATGGGGAAGACACTCGACCGCATCCTCGGGCACCACGACGCGTACTATTACGGCTGGGATGAGGCGCCTGTCGAGGGGTGCCTCAAGCAGTACGAGACCTGGAGCCGCATCAAAATGTTGGGCGGCCGGATCCACGCCGCGTACGCTGACGTGAACGCCTGCGGCTGGTCCATCGACTGCGCCCGCGCGCCCTGCCTCATCGCCACCTCCGAAGCGCGCGACTGGCACGCTGACGGCGCCATCGTGATGAGCTACGCCGCGCCGTTCACGGGGCCGGACTGTCCGGCGATCTGGCGGCACACGAAGGGGCTCCGCTTCTGGTACGCCGACTTCGACGGCATCAACGACTACGTCTTCTACTACCACAACCGCAACCGGTGGAACGAATTCATCCGCAGTCCGGACGGCTACCGCTGCTTCGGCATCGTGTGTCCCGCGAAGGACGCGATGATCGGCACCGTCGCCTTCGAGGCGCTGCGCGAAGGCGTGGACGACGTCCGCTACCTCTCGCTCATGAAGCTCCGCGCCGAAGCGGCGATGGCCTCTAAGGACACGTCCGTCGCACTGCTTGGCAAGCGCGCGATCGCGTGGATCGACTCGCGCGATCCCGAACGTCTCGGTCCCCTGGACGGCTTCCGCAAGGAGGTGGTCGGCTGGATCGGGCGTCTTGTCGCGGCCGTCGGCCCCCAGCCGGAGGAGCCGGAATTGAAACCGCTCGGCACGTTGCCGCCGCACTCGGTCGACCGGATGGCGGCGGACGAGTCCATCCCGATCGAGAAGCGCGCCATCGACTGCGCGGCGGCGAACCGCTACGATCTCGCGATTCCGTTCTACGCCAGGCTGCGCGGCGACAAGTCGCTCTCTCCGGCCACCCGCGCCCGGCACGCGCTCAGGGAGGCGGAGCTCCGGCTCGTGATGCTGGACCGTCCCGGCGCGGTCGCCGCGATCGAGGATGCGATCGCCGCGGAACCGCCGGACGACATCGTCGCGGGCCTCAGGCTCGCCAAGGCCAACGCGATCATCTCGCAGGTCGGCTTCCGCGAGGAGTTCAGCCCGGCGATGCTCCAGGTCGCGGAGAAGGAGTTCGACGAGCTTTTCTCATCGAAAGCGCGCGGGGCGTTGAGCGCGCAGGAACGCTTCGGCCTGATCTGGCGTCTGGCCAAGGCGCATTTGAGTTCGTCCGAGCCGATGAACGCCCGCGCGTTCGCGGACGCCGCGATCGCCAAATACAAGTTGACCGATTCCCAGAAGGGCACGCTTTTCTATTGCGGGGTCAAGGCGCTCGAGCGGACCGGACGCGGAAGCGAGGCGTACGAGCTCCTGAAGAAGGTCTATTCGCTGAAGGGCTGCGACTTGAGCGGCAGCGACAAGCTGATTGCCGGCGAACTCGGCTTCTACGCCGAGGGGTTGGGCGAATACGACAAGGCGCAGGTCTTCTTCGCCGAGGCGCTGAGCCGCTGGTCGCCCTTGAACGACAACCACTACCCCCGCTTCAAGAGCGCGCTCATCCGTGTCACCAAGAGGGCGCGGGAGATGACGAAGGACAAAATGGTCGAACGCGACGGCATGGCCGGCGGAGCGCAAGGCGTAATCACCCTGGACGAAGAACCATGAAAACGCCAATTGTTCTTTCGGCCGCGCCCGTCGCGGGCAGCCGCGGATTCGCATCCAACGCGCAGAGGGAAGCCCGCCAGCCAGCGGCCAGCGCAACGCTGGCCGCTGGCTGGCGGGGGTACATTGTGATGAAGGCGGTTTCAAGACCGGTAATTTTCATTTGCTAGATATCTTCGACAGTGAACGAGTTCCAGGGCAGATTCGCGCCCTTGCCGCCGTTGATCACGTCGTCGGCGGCCATCAAAAGCGGAAAGTCTATTAAATCGAGTTTGCCCTGAGCGGCGAGCTTTCTGACGGCGCGGGCGACGCGGGTGGCGACGACAAGCGACTCGAGCGTGACACCCTTGAGTTCGTCCAACGCCTGCTGCATAGTATAGCCGCGACCGAGAAGAATTCCGACGAGACGCGTACGTCCGCCGTAGACCGTGACGTAGAGGTCACCGGCGCCCACAAGAATCTTGTCGTCCTTGCCTCCGCAGAGCTTGATGAGTTTCTGCATCTCCTTGACGCCCTGCTGAAACGCTGCCGCCTGGGAGTTGAAGTGGATCTCGCTGTTAATGCCGAACTCCTTCTGGTTGATGCCGATCGTGAGCGTGATGCCCAGCGCGTAGCCGTTTTTGAGAGCGACCGCACTCTCTACACCGCGGACGTCGGTCGAGATCGACGGATGATAGTAGGGAGTTGTCATAGAATCGCGCAGCATGCGGAGCGTGTCGGCGTCATGGCCGCAGAAATAGACCTCGGTCTGATCGTGCGCCACGAGCTCGTAGCTGGTGCAGGGACCGCCGATCGCGAAGATGCAGCGTTTAAGTCCCTTCTCGGCGAGTTTGCGCTCCCAATATTCGGGATAGCAGATGAGCGAGCCGTCGTCGTTGTCGACGAGTCCCTTTGTCACGGAGAGAACAGGCACGTTCTCCGGAATTTTCGGGAGAACGTATTCATGGAACCAGTCGACGCCGAACGAGCTGACGCCACCGACGACGAAATCGACGCCTTTCAGCGCCTCTTCGAGCTCCTCCATCTGGTAGTACTTGACCCCGTACGGAAAATCTTTCTTAAACTTCGGATGGCGTCCGGTGGCGCGACATGCGTCGATGATCTCGCGGTCGAGGTGGGTTCCGACGAGGCGTACTTCGTTTCCGTTCTCACGCGCCGGAAAGGCGAGCGCCGAGCCCATCATTCCGGAACCAACGATTGCGATGACCTTTTTCTGTTTCTGTAGCGCGGAGAAAACGTATATGGGGTAGTCGGATGTTGTGGCTGTCGCGCCGAGCGCCGTGGCTTTCTCGTATGCGGCAACGTCTTGAACCATCCATAGGGTGGTTTCGAAACCAAGGTCTGCCGCCTTCCTCATAATGTCGTCGGAGGAGGCGTTAATCTCGGGAGCAAGACGCACCGCACCGATCTTCTTGGCGAAGGCGATGTCGTCTTCCCTCAGACTGTCCATAATCAACCCGAGGCGCGTGTCCGCGTCGACGCTACGCATCATCTCGAGAGTGTCGTGGCAGAACGACGTGAAGGTGTACGTGCCGGTCGGCATCGCGGCGGATACGCGTTCGTGAATCTTTTGGCAGTACTCGCGCAGACGCTCTTCCGACTTCAGATTACTGCCGTTCGACTTCATCTCGAACTCGACGTGGATGTCGTCGCGGCCCTTGAAGATTTCGAGCAGGTCATCGAGATAAGGAATCCGGTCGCCGGTCTTTTTAAGACGGAACTGCGAAATCTCGTCGCGGGTCATATCCTCGACAAGGCCGAAGCCAGTCGTCGTAAAATCGAGATTGTTGTTGTGCATTACGACGATTTCGCCGTCCTTCGTCATATGAAGGTCGGTCTCGAAACCGCGCAGCCCGTGCGCGAGATTCTCCGCGAATCCGCTGGCCGAGTTGTCCTCGTATTCTTTTCG
>CAYPJN010000125.1:6486-7177 GCA_964411055.1 uncultured Lentisphaerales bacterium
CGTCCGCCGCGGTGGCTCACAAGCAGCGGCTTCTTGTTCATGCGAACATTGCCTAAAGAGGTCGATTGTGCTGTCATATCAAATTGTCCAGAGCGAAATTATCTTAGCACAAATTGGCCATGGAAAAACAGATTTATTGCGGCTTGCACCATCGTGTCTGCTGCTGTATCTTGTCAAATATCTTTGTGAGTAGTGATTTCCAGGAGCAAATGTCTACACGCTTTTTCACGAATCGCCATGACAATACGCTGTTGGCCAAATTCGCAGGCGTATTCGCCAACAACCCCGACATTCAGTTCTTTGACGCTTTGGTCGGCTACTTCAGGACGTCCGGGTACTTCGCCCTCCGTCCGCACTTGGAAAAGCTGGCTAAAATCCGCATCCTTGTCGGGATCGACGTGGACGAACGCGCCCAATTCTGCCAATCCCAAGGCCTCTTGTTCAATCCTGACGCCACGTCGACCGTCGAACTGTTCATGGATGGCGTCAAGGCTGACATCAAGCAAAGCAGTTACGATGCGGACGTGGAAAGCGGCATTCTCCAGTTCATCCAGGATGTCGCCAGCAAAAAAGTCGAAGTCAAGGCGCACCCTTCGCGCCAGCTTCACGCAAAAATCTACATCTTCAGGCCCGGGGGCTACAACGAGCACAAGCACGGCAACGTCATCACCGGATCCTCCAATCTCACCGA
>CAYPJN010000126.1:0-6405 GCA_964411055.1 uncultured Lentisphaerales bacterium
CGATCGTGCCGACGCCGAGCGCCGCGACGCGGCGCGCGAGATCGGTCGCGCGGACGCGGGTCGTCTCGACCCAGCCCTTCACCTGCACCCAGCCGTCGCGGGCGTCGATGCCCACGGCGATGCGGTCGCCGCCGTGGCGCGCGACGAGCCGCGACAGCGCGGCGGTGTCGTCCAGCGCCCGTGTGCCGATGATGACGCGCGCCAGGCCGGCGCCGATCATGCGATCCACGTCGGCGTCGGTGCGCAGGCCGCCGCCGGTCTGCACGGGAATCGTCAGCGCGGCGGCGATGCGCGCGATGCAGTCGGCGTGCGCCGGCGCGCCCTGGAAGGCGCCGTCTAGGTCGACGACATGCAGCGCCCGGGCGCCGAGTGCCTGCCAGTGGAGGGCCATGGCGACGGGATCGTCGCCGTAGACCGTGGCCTCGTCGGCGCGCCCCTGGCGCAGTCGCACGCAGCGGCCCTGCTGGAGGTCTATGGCGGGGAAGATCGTCATGTCACAGGGTCCCCTTCGAGGAGGGGATGCCGGTTTCGCGCGGGTCGCGCTCAACGGCCATGCGCAGGGCGCGGGCGAAGCCCTTGAAGACCGACTCGTAGGCGTGGTGCACCTCGGCGCCGTAGAGGTGGGCAATGTGTAGGTTCAGGCGCGCCTGCGTGACGAAGGCTCGGAAGAACTCCTCGATCAGCTTGACGTTGAAGTCGCGGATGCGCGGGGTCGGATCGGCTATCGAGTAGACGAGATAGGGGCGCCCGCCGAGGTCGACAGCCACGCGCGCGAGCGATTCGTCCATCGGCAGCAGGCTGAAGCCGTAGCGGCGGATGCCGCGCCGGTCGCCCAGGGCCTGGTCGATGGCCGTGCCGATCACGAGGCCGAGATCCTCGACCGTGTGGTGGTAGTCGACGTTGAGGTCGCCGGCGGCCTTGATGTCGAGGTCGACGAGCGCGTGCCGAGCGAAGAGCTCGAGCATGTGGTTGATGAAGGGGATGCCCGTCTCGACCGCGCAGGCGCCCGTGCCGTCGAGGTCGAGCGTCACGGCGATGTCGGTCTCGCGTGTCTTGCGGTGGAGCGTGGCGGTGCGGTGGTTCATGGCGCCTCCTGTGAGAGGGTGTCCAGTAGCGTGTCGATCTCGGCGTCGGTGCCGACCGTGATGCGGACCGAGTCGCCGGTGGCGGGACCGGGGAAGTAGCGGACGTAGATCTGCGCCGCGCGCAGCCGGTTGAAGACGCGCGGCGCGTCGCCGTCCGGCGGGCGGGCGAAGAGGAAGTTGGTGGCGGAATCCAGCACGCGCCAGCCGCGCGCGCGCAGCGCGCGCGTCAACCGGGCGCGTGTGGCGAGGATGCGCCTGACGTTCGCGCGCATGGCGTCGAGGTCGTTTAGCGCGGCGAGGGCCAGCGCCTGCGTGAGTGCGTCGAGATTGTAGGAGTCCTTGATCGTGTAGAGCGCCTGCACGATGTTGGCCGGACCGACGGCGTAGCCGAAGCGCAGGCCGGCCAGGGAGAAGGATTTCGAGAGCGTGCGCATGACGAGCGTGTTGCGGTTTCCCGGGGCGGTCGCGAGGTCCATGCAGTTTTCCGGGGCGAAGTCGACATAGGCCTCGTCGATGAGCACGACGCCGGGGAAGCGGCGGCAGAAGGCCGCGACTGTCGGCTTGTCGTGCTGCAGACTGGTCGGGGCGTTGGGATTGGCCAGGAAGAAGAGCGAGGCGGCGTAGTCCTGCGGCAGACTCCAGCCGTAGTCAGGCGTCAGCGGAGCGGGGCGCTGCTCGGCCTGGCGGATCTCCGCTAGGACCGGGTAGAGGGAGTAGGATGGGACGAAATAGCCGATCGAGCCGTCGTCCTCGACGAATGCGCGCGTGGCGAGGGCCAGTATCTCGTCGGAACCGTTGCCCGCGAAGACCTGGTCGATGGAGCAGCCGTGGATTTCTGCCAGGCGCCGGCGCACGGCGGTCGCCTGGGGATCGGGATAGCGGCGCAACGCGGCGGGGTCGAAGGCCGCAAGCGCGGCGGCGACCGCGGGCGAGGGCGGGTAGGGGTTCTCGTTGGTGTTGAGCTTGACGAGCCGTGGCCCGCTGGGCTGCTCGCCCGGCGTGTAGCCGGACATGCCTGCGACATGGCGCGCGATGAGGGGAGTGGACATGGTTTGCCTAACGTAGCGGAGACGGCGCGAATCGTCAAGACCGGCAAATCTGATGTTGCGCTTGTCTGGAAGAGTGGGGGATGCTAAACTTAATACGAATTTTCCTCCGGTCACGTGGGCGAAAGGATTGAATCATGCCAGAGTTGGAGCCAGTGAACGACGAAGCGGCAACCGTTGTCAACAAGCCAAGCGCCTACATCTCCGCCCGCCATCGCCAGGACACCGTGATGAAGTCGGCGCACACGTCCGGCGGCGACGTGGCGGCGGGCATCTGCGCCATCGTGGCCCTGCTCATCTACGCGGCCATCCTCTTCATGCTCTACGACGATTTCAAGGTGCTGGGCGGCGCGTAGAGCCGGGAGCTTCAGTCGGACGGGGGCAGACGGACGAGCTGTTCCCCGATGTCGGCAATCTCGCCGCGCCAGAATTCGGCCGTTCCCCAACCCGGATGGGTTTCGGCGAAGTTGTAGTCGCGGTATTGGCGCGCGCACCAGGCCAGGTAATGGATCATGCGCATCGCCCGCAGCGGTTCGATCAGTTCCAGCGTGCCGCGGTCGAACGGCATGAAGCGCTCGTAGCCCTGCAGCAGCCACTCGATCTCCTGCATGCAACCCTCAGGTGCGTCGGGCAGCAGCAGCCATAGATCCTGCACCGCCGCGCCGTTGACCATGTCGTCGAAATCGATTGGCAGCAACCCAGTGACGGGGTGGTCGAGAATGTTGGTGCGCTGGAAGTCGCCGTGCAGGCGGATGGGCACGATCTCGTCGAACAGCGGGCCGGCGGCCTCGATCAGCGTCTCGCCAAGATCGTCGAGCGCATCGCGCTCGGCCTGCTCCATGAAGTCGCCCTTGACCAGAAAATCGAGATCCTCGCGTGTCGCGGCATCGGGATGCAGGTCGCGGCGGTGGGGGGCGTCGCGCCGGGCGCCCACCTCGTGTATGCGACCGATCAGCGATCCGACGCGTTCCCAGGAGGCGGCGTCCACGGGCTCGAAGGGCCGTCCGCCGCGCCGCGGGAAGACCGCGAATGCGATATCGGTGTGCAGTCCCAGCGTCTCCCCGCCCCGCAATTTCATCGGCGGCACGACGGGAATTTCGGCCGCCGCCAACTCGCCGACAAACTGCTGCTCCTCGCGCAGCGCCTCCAGTGTCCAGCGCCCCGGACGGTAGAACTTGGCCACCAGCGCCTCGCCCGCCTCCGTGCGCAGGCCGTAGACACGGTTGACATAGCTCGGAAGCGGATGCGCCATGGGCTCCAGCCGCAGTCCGGTCGCCGTCTCTACGGCGTCAAACACGGCTTCGGGTGTCAGGGCGGTGAAGTCGGACGATGCGGAAGTCGACATGGCGGCAGTATAGGACAGATGCGTGCCGAATCAAACACTTTTGAGCGCTTTCAGGGTAGCCCCTTTCTTAATCGGCACACTTGCTCCACCCGCCTACTCGATTTTTTCTCAGTGGGGCCGGATATGCGTGACGGCCAACCCCCATGATGCCAGTTTCCAGTCACCACCAACCACCAACCACCAACAACCAACCACCAACCATTGACCATCACCCCGTGCGCTCGCGGGCGCGGCGCTTGGCGCGGGCGAGCGGACTCTCCGGTGGCGGAGCGGGCGGTGGTATCTCCGTCGTGACCGGTGAGGATGGCGGGCCGCCGGTAACCGCCTCGGTTACCTGTACCGTGACCTCGCGTCCGCGCGGCGTGGCCGGTGGCGCGGCGGATGCGGTTTGCGGGGCGCGCGTGCGCCGACGCCGCGCGTCAAACCACCCGGTGCGCCGCTCGAAGATCTCCAGCAGGAAAAGCAGGCCCGCCGCCAGGTAGGCATATGGCGCCAGCGGCACGGGCCGCCGGCCGCGTGGCAGCCGGCTGCAGGCCTCCGCGACATCCGCGAGAGCCTCGCCCCCGGTCGCTGCGGCCAGTTCCGCCAGCAGGGCCGCGCCCTCCTGGAGCGGGTCGGGTGCGTACTCGGGCGAATATGGGAGGCAGACAGGCGGCAGTCCCGTGGTGCGCCCGTCGGGATAAATCACGGTGGCCAGCAGGGTCTCGCCGCCCGCGAGCGGCAGGTCGGCGCCGAGTGTGTCGGCGCTGCGCCAGGACAGGGGCGTGCGCGCGGCCTGCGGCGGCTCGCCCGCGCGATGGCGCAATACTTCGGCTGTCACGCCGTCGAGGGCGCGCAGCCTGGGGCGGCCGGGATCGACGTGTACCGTGACGCGCACGCCTCCGGGAACCGTTTGCAGCGTCTCCAGCACTCCTTCAGTGCTGTCGCGGAGCGGCCCGCCGCAGTAACGCGCCAGGGCGCCGTAGAATTCGCCCGCGTCCGGCCAGCGGGCGAAGGGCCCCGCCTCCGCGCCGTCGGCCTCGCCGGTGAAGACGGCGGCGCGTCCTGCGCCATGGCGGTTCAGAGCCACGAGCGGCGCCGCGTGCTCGTCCGTCGAGAGCGCCACCGCCGTCGCCTCCGGCTTCAGATAACATAGGTTGTAGCCGCCGACCGCCGGCGCCGCCGCCGGCAGGGCATCGGAGATCGACGCCAGGGCCACCGTGAAACGCGGCGCCACGGCGTTGGTGATCCAGGTGCTGCGCGCGACCATGAATGTGTCCTGGGCGAAGAGCCGCGGCACCTCGTGGGCGTTGTCGGTGAAGAAGCAGCGTCCTCCGCCCAGGGTGGCGATCTCCTCGAGCAGCGCCGCGTCGGCGTCGGAGCGCGTGCCGAGCCCGACCACGCTAACGGTGATTCCCGCCGCGCCCGCGGCGGCGAGCAGGGAACGGTAGGCACCCGGTTCCTCGGAGTCGGAGGCGTCGGCGAAGAGCAGGATGTGCCGGACACCCGCCGTCGTGCCCGCAAGTTGCGCGGCCGCGGTCTTGAGCGCCTCGTACACGAAGATGCCACCGCCCATCGACTGGATGCCGAGGATGCGGGACTCCTGGCCGCGCATCGCCTCGGCCGGCATCCGCGGCAGCACGACATGCGCCTGGCTGTCGACGGCGACGACGCCCATCTCGTCCTGGTCGCCCAGCAGGTTCAGTATCTCGACCGTGCCGAGGTTGGCCAAATCCATCTTGCTGCGTCCGCCCGGCACCGTCATCGCCATGCTGCCCGAACGATCCAGCGCGACGACGATGGCCATCGCGAACTTGCGGTGCTCGCGCCGCAGTTCCATCGAGACGGGCAGCACCGGCTCGATGGCCGAGCGGTAGTAGCCGCCGACACCGAAGGCGTTGCGCCCGCCGGTCATCAGCAGGCCGGCCCCGGCATGCTTCACCCACGCCGCGACCGTCTGCAAAATCTCCGCGCCGATCCGGTCGGCGCGCGTGTTCTCGATGACCAGGCCCGCGTAGCCGGCCAGCGACTCCAGACGTCCGTCGATCTCTTCCGGCGCACAGACGCGCAACTCGCGGCCGCCGGCGGCGAGAAGTCCTGGCAGATGTGAGTCCGGCGAGGCGGGCACGCACAGCAGCGGTTTCTCGCCGGCGGTGCTGACGAGAAAGCGGGCGCGGTTGTTCTCGGGCACCGGATCGCTGCCGTCGCCGGTCACGGTGAGGAGATAGCCGTGGACAGCGCCCGGACCTTCGGGAGGAAGGTCGCGGAAGACCAGCGGCGAAAGTCCGCGCGGCACGGGCCGGCTGCCCTGAGCCACCAGCACGGAACCGCGCCGCAGGGAGTATGTGACCGCTTGGTCGGCCGGCGAGTCGATCCAGGCCGTCGCCAGCAGCGCCTCGCCAGGGCGCAGTTCCTGCGGGGCCTCGAGGCGCTCGATGGCCAGGTCGCCCGCCGTGCCGCGCGCCAGCAGGCGGTAGTCGATCGCTATGCCGCGTGCCGCCGCCGCGCCCGCCACGCCGCGCGGATCGGCGCCCGTGAATCGGCCGTCGGTCAGCAGCAGGATACGCCCGGCGCTCTGCGCGGGAATCAGCGTCAGCGCCGCCTGCAGTGCCTCCGCGAGATTCGAGGCATCGGGGTTGTGCGCGACGGTGAAGCTGCCGAAGGCCGCGGCCTGCGGCGGATGCTCAATGGCTGCGCGTGCGGCGAAGGAGACGACGCCGACGCGGTCGTCGGCGCGCCGGTGCGACTGAACGGCGTGGATCAGGCTCTCCTGTCGGGGGGCCGAACCGGCGGGCAGCGAGGCGCTGCGGTCGGCGGCGACGACGAGGGTGCCGCCTCCGCGGCGACGCATGAGGTGCGGTTCTGTCAGCGCGATGATCGTCAGCCCGTAGACCAGGGCTCGCAACGGGGTTAGGTGACGCCCCGGGAGCCTCCATATCCAGAGCGCGCC
>CAYPJN010000126.1:6415-7120 GCA_964411055.1 uncultured Lentisphaerales bacterium
GAGCAGGAGCAGCAGGGCCGGTTGATGAAGCGCGATCATGCCGCGCGGCTCCTTGCGCCGGTTGCCGCGGCGCCGCGGCGCGGAACCGCACCCAGGATGCCGTGATGCACGCCGGCCAGCAGCAGGGCCGCGAGGCCGGCCGCCCAGGCGACGGAACGGTGGGTGCGGCGCAAACGCGCCGTGTCGGGCGCCTGGCCCCACGCGCCTTGCCGCCGCGGGCGCAGATCCGATTCGGCGGGTGCCTGGAAGTTGACGGCAAAGGGCTCGACGCGAGCGTCGCCGATCCGCATCCGGTAGAGACCGGGCTGCGTGGGCGCCCAGTCGGCGTAGCCGCCCCGCGCGCGCAGCCGTTGTTCGCCCGCTGGTGTCTCGACGAGCACGTCGGAGGCCTGGCGTGTTGTCGCGAAGCGCGCTATGACTCCCGCGCGCAAGTTGCGGAGCGACGGACCGGGCTGGGCATCGGCACAGGCCTGCAAGATGTTCCAGACCAGCGCCGGCCAGGCGGGCGAGCGGTAGAGGGCATCGCCCGCGCCGGCGCTGACGAGGTACAGGGTTGGGGAACCGCGTGGCGGCGACTCGAGGCTCAGCAGCGGAAGGTTGCCGGCGAATAGGAGCACGCGTCCGGGTAGCCGGTTGGTCCCCGCGCTCCAGGTGAGCCCTTCGAAGGCGACGCCTTCCAGCAGCGGATGGGCGCGGTCGGCCAGG
>CAYPJN010000127.1:0-7116 GCA_964411055.1 uncultured Lentisphaerales bacterium
ACGCGGGTGCGGCGGCGGCGTAGACCAGGGAGAAGGGCAGGTACTGGGGATCGAAACGTTTCCGGGGCGCATCCCCGCCCATGTTGAACTCGTAGTCGGGACGGAAGGCGGCCGTGCGGCCCGCCAGCATGTCGCGCGCCAGCCAGAAATGGTAGAAGAGCTGCAGGTGGTCGCCGGGCACGAGCTCGCGCACCCGCGAGCCCCCCTCGTGGAGGCGGTCGCTCCAGGGGATCGCGCGGCCGAAATGGCGCGGCAGCGGCCAGGAGATCCAGGACCAGATCAGCAGGCCGCCCAGAAGCAGCAGCAGGCGGGTGGTGTTGCGAGCAGGCATGGGGCCGCAGGACGGCCGCGCGCCGTCACTGAAAAAGGGGCGCCGCCCATCCATTTCGTCCTGATCCTACCATAAGCCCCGCGCGGGCGGCAATGGCCCGCATGGTCCGGTAATATTCGGCTAGCCGCGTGGAGTGCGGAAGGGCGCATGAGGCTCCGGTGGATTTGCGTCCGGGTCGCCAGTGGGAAATGCCTTCATCTATTACAGACAGTCTGCATTTGATTGCATCTTTTGCCCAAAAAGTGGTATAAATACTCGCGCAGAACCTGCCGGAGGTTTTCCATGCCCGGGCTCTGTGAGACCGCCGTCAGGCGGCAAGAATAATGGTAGCATGCGAAAGTCAATCCTGATCGCCGGGCTGATGGCCGGACTCGCGCTGCCGGCGGCCGCCTGGCGCCCTGCGGGCTGGTGCTATTTCGACTGGCCATGGGCGTTCGAGCTGGAATCCGATGACTGGCACTGGTTCTTCCCCGGGAATCAGCAGTGGGTCTACGGCTTCCCGCCGGCCGGGGGTTGGGGCCTGCTGGGCGAGGGGGTACTGGCCGATGACTGGTCCTTTTTCCAGTGGCCCTTTGTGCATCATGTCGGCAGCGCGGCCTGGTATTATGTCAACGAGAGCGACTGGCAGTCGTGCGTCAACATGCGCACCGGCGAATGGTCGTGGTTCGGCGACCCGGCGGCGTTCGAAGTCTGGCCGGCAGGCCGCCCGGCCGCCGCGCCGCCGCTCCCCGAGGTCGAGATGCGGTCGCCCGGCATCCTGATCTTACCGCCTCTCGGCGCCGCCGCGTCAGGCGTCCCGCCGGCGCGCATACGCGCCAACGGCATCGACTGGATGCAGGGCAACACGCGCTGGCTGCGGATCAGCGATCCCGCGCTGGTCACCTACCAGTGGGACGGCATGTCCGCGCCCGCCGTCATGTCCTCGTACTCGCTCCAGTTGCCCGGCGACGCCACGGGCGACCTGAACATTGCCGTCGCCGCCCTGGGCCGCTGGGCGCCCGGCACAACGGTCGACGTCGTCTGCGAGGTCCGCGATCCATCGAACACCGTGGTCGCCGCCCGGAGCATGCATTTCATCGGGCCGCTCGTGGCCGCCATCGGCGACTCGATGACCTTCGGCGTGCGGCGGCGCCGCGATGGAACCATGGAGACGCCGAACTGGTCGAATCCCTGGCTGACCTATCCTTCGCCCTCCGCCTGGAACGGCTATTACGGCGACTGGGACGACATCGCCTTCCAGGGCATGCGCGGCTACCTGGCGCGGGACCTGTCCGCGGATGTGGTGTGGGCCGGGCACCCCGCCAACGGGCACGGCCCCGACCATTGCGGCTACTCGGGAGCGCGCACCTATCACATCAACAACACGATGAACGACACCGGGCGCACCTACCCCCGGAACGCCTTCATGGTGCAATCCTCCTGCACGGTGGTGCTCTACTGGATAGGCCTGAACGACACCGGCACCGACAGCAGCGCCTCCGAGATCTTCGGCCGTTGGCGCACGGGCATCGACCAGATCATGCAGTTCCGCGCCGGCCGCGGACGCACGCTGATCGTCGGCATCACGCTGCCGCGCATCCGCAGCGACTACGCCGGCTACTCTGACTCGCGCCAGGCCAAACAGGACAGCGTCAACGACCGTATCCGGGGCTACACGCTCGACGCGCCGTATGCGGCCTACGTCGTGGCCGACATCGAGGGCGTGCCGCACGACAGCAACGACGACGGCCTGCACTTCATGGCGACCGGCTACTCGCGCGTGGCCGCGATCGTCCGCCAGGCTGTGGTCAACGGACTGGCCCTTGTTCCATGAGAGGGCGTGCCGCCAGCTTGCTCCTGTCGATCTTCCTGGCCGGGGGGGCGCGCGCCGACAGCATGCCTGCGGCCATGCGCGTCTACCAGGGCGAGCTGGCCGGACTGGCCGGCCTGGATGGACGCCTGCTCGCCGCTCCCGCCTTCTCCCGGTGCGGCGAATGGCGCGAGGAGCGCCTCTGGGTCGAATACCCTGAAGAAAGGACGGGGGAGGTAGCGACGGGGCACTTCCTGGACGCGCAGGCGCGCCCGCTCGCGCCGGCGCGCTACCGCAACCTTGCCGGGCGTCGGCCGGAGCTCCCGCTGCCGTTCTTCGACCAGGGCGTGGCCGTGGTCGGGCTGCCGGCCGGGGAGCTCGGCTATCTCGACCGGCAGGGACGTCTGCTGGGACGCGCCGCGCCGGCCGCCGCCTTCCAGCGGCAGACGGGCGACCTGCTGCTCGTCGAGGAACAGGGGCGTTTCGGATACATTGACCGTCTGGGACGGGTGCGGATCGCGGCGCGCTTCGGTGGCGCAACCCCCTTCCACGGGCCGTGCGCCGCCGCGCGGCTGACGGGCCAGTGGGGGCTGATCGACGCGCAGGGCGCCTGGGCGGCGCTGCCGGCCTTCGACGAGCTGCTCCCCCTGGACGGCGCGCCGCGCTGCTGGGCCTTCCGAAGCGGAGATTTCTGGGGACTGGTCGACGTCGCGGGAAGCCGCGTCGCCGATCCGGCCTATGACGTGGTCGGCGTCTGGCACGACGGCGCCGTGAGCGTCGGCCGCAAGGCTTGCTGGGGCCTCTTGTCCGCGGATGGCCGCCTGCTCGTCGAGCCGCGTTACGCCACGCTGGCACCCGTGGAAAAGGCGCCGGGCCTCTGGCGGGCGCAGGCGCTGTCCGAGGGCTGGGGCGTGGTCGATTCCAACGGCACGGAGGTCGTCGCCTGCCGGTTCGATGCCATTTTCCCGATGGCGACCGGCCTGTGGCGTGCCTGCGAAGGGGGACGCTGGGGCGTCTGGTCGCAGGCGGAGGGCCGCTGGGCGGTCGAGCCGCGCTACGCGCGCGTGCTGCCGCTCCCGCCGCCATTCGCGGGTGGAGTGCTGGCCGAGCAGGGAGGCCGCTGGGGAACAATCGATCTGGCGACCGGACGCGCCGTGCTGCCGTGCCGCTACTCGCGCATCGAGCCCTGGCTCGGCTGGCTGGCGGCGGCCGAAGGCCGCGACATCCGCCTTTTCGATCCGGCGGGACAGATGCGCCTGAGCTGGGCCGGCAACCTGGAGGGGCTGCCCGGTCCGGCGGAGATGGAGCAGGGGCTCGGCGTGCTGCGCAAGTCCGCCGGCGCGACGCTCATCACCCGCGCGGCTGTCCTGGTTTGGACGAACGATGTCGAGGCTGCCGGCGCGTGGTCGGAAGGGCGCGTGGCGGTCCGGAGCCAGGGACGATGGGGCTTTGTCGACCGGCGGGGAGCCTGGGTGGTTCCGCCGCGTTTCGAGGCCGCGGGCCGCTGGAGCGGGGGCGTTGCACCTGTGCGCGAGAAGGGCCGCTGGGGGCTGCTTGGCGGCGACGGCGAGTTCCGCGTGAAGCCGGTGTTTGATGAGGCGGGGTCGTTCTGGAACGGCTGCCTGCCCGTGCGGCGCGAAGGACGATGGGGCCTGATCGACGCGCGGGGGGCGAAGGTGCTGCCGTGCGCCTATGACGGGCTGGAATGGGGGTTCGATGCCGGCGGCGATCCCCTGCGCCACGGCGTCTGCCCGCGGCTGTAGTTTGTTAATAGGAGACTGGTCACCATGGACATACCGCGCATATTCAGCGTCAGCGAGAGCGCGCACCGCATCCACAACCCGATCACGCCCGACAAGCTCGCCACGCTCGGCGCGGCGCTGCGCATGGAGCCGGGAACGCGGGTGCTCGACCTCGGCAGCGGCTCGGGCGAGATGCTGTGCACCTGGGCGTGCGACCACGGCATCGTCGGCACCGGCATAGACCTGAGCCCTTTGTTCACCGGGCAGGCGCGGCGCCGCGCCGCGGAGCTCGGTGTCGAAGGGCAGGTCGCGTTCATCCATGGCGACGCCGCCGGCTACGTATCCGAAGAGAAGGTTGGTGTGGCGGCCTGTGTCGGCGCCACCTGGATCGGCGGGGGCGTCGGCGGCACCATCAAGCTGCTGGCGCGGAGCCTGCTGCCCGGCGGGATCATCCTCGTCGGCGAGCCCTTCTGGCGGCAGATGCCGCCGACGGAGGCGGTCGCCAGGGGTTGCCAGGCCGGCGCGGTGGCCGACTTCATGCCGCTGCCGGAGCTTCTCGCCTCCTTTGGCACGCTGGGATACGATGTCGTGGAGATGGTGCTGGCCGACCAGGACGGTTGGGACCGCTACGAGGCGGCCAAGTGGCTCACCATGCGCCGCTGGCTGGAAGCCAATTCCGGCGACGAGTTCGCCAAGGTTGTCCGGGCCGAGCTGACCGCGGAACCCGTGCGCTACGCCACCTACACGCGGGAATACCTGGGATGGGGCGTCTTCGCGTTGATGGCGCGGTAACGCGAGCGGGACGTTCTCCACCGACCCGCGGAGACCGCGGGCTCCAGGCGGACGGCGAATGCCCCGCTCTACCCGAATGCTACTCGTGATTTCCCGTGCGGCGGCTCGCTGGGGACAGCTCGCCCTACCTTTCCGCACTGCGGCTCGCTGGGGACAGCTTGCCCCACCTTTCCGCACTGCGGCTCGCTGGGGACAGCTCGACCCACCTTTCCGCACTGCGGCTCGCTGGGGACAGCTCGCCCTACCTTTCCGCACTGCGGCTCGCTGGGACAATTCACCCGATTTTCTGGTTCAGGACTGCTTGCCGCGCAGCGGGCAGACCCGGATGCAGGGTTCGAGCACCGAGGCGAAGTGATCCTGCAGGGTGTCCCGCGCCTTCATGGCCTCGTGGAGCGCCTCCAGGGAGATCGTCTTCGGCGGCTTGATGTCGGTGGTCGAGCCTAGGGCCTCCGCCCCTGCGGCGCCCACGAGGCCAAAGCGCTTGGCCCAGTCGCAGCGCGGGGCATCCAGGCCAGGGATGCGCAGGGTGCGGCCGCCGATCCGCAGGCTCTCCTTCCGCCGCCGGTCGAGCGCGCCGGTCGGGCACGCATCGAGGCACTGGCGGCAGGCGGCGCAACCGGGATCGAAGTCCGACAGCGGATCGGCCTTTAGCTCCAGGTCGGTCAGGACGCAGATGAAGCGCTGCCGCACGCCGAACTGCGGCGTGAGGGCGGCGCCGTTGTAGCCGAGGGCGCCGAGTCCGGCGGCCACGGCGGCCAGCGCGCTGGCGCGGTTGTCGGGTATGAAGGCGAACGGCAGCAGGCCGATCATGCCACGATCCATGGCCGCGTCGGGCGGGGGCGTGCCGCGGACGTTGAGGCTCTTGGACGCCTTGCCGCCCAGGTCGAGGATCGGCACGCCGGCCTTGCCGGCCGCCTCCAGATGACGGCAGAGCGCCAGCGCCGCCCATCCCAGCTCGCGGTGCGTCTGGTATTGCGCGAAGCTGTAGGTGCCCAGCGCGCCCGTCGGGGCCTCCGGTCCGGGTGCCAGGTAGCCGTCGGGATAGTGCATGCCGATGACCAGCGCGTTCCGGAGCCCGGGGTAGAGCCGCTGGAGCTCGCGCACGGCCGGGAACGTTTCGAGGCGTTGCAGCGGGGCGACTCCAAATAGATCCACGCCGTGCTCGCGCGCGGTTTTCTCCAGCGTCGTCCGCGTGCAGGGGGCGGGCTTCGGACGCCGGTTCTTCATGCTCGTCCGCGGCAGCGGCGCCGTGAGGGCGACGGCGGTGAAGAGGCTGTTGGTGCCGTGCGAATGGGTGCGGAAGATGCGGCCGTCGCCGCTGTAGGCGCCCCAGCCGCAGAGCGCGGCCAGGCGGTCGGGCTTCAGCGCGACGCGCGGCATGGCGTCGTAGCCGTGCTTCTCGGCCAGCATGGCCGCCTGGTGACCGAGCAGCGCGAGCAGGCGGTTGCCCTCCTCGCGGCTGAAGGCCGTGGATTCCTGAAGTCCCGCCGGAATGTCTCCGGCATGGCCCAGGATCTCCAGATCCGGCAGGTCGCGGGGCAGGTTCATGCCCAGCACCAGCACCGACTGCGCGCCGGGAAGCTCGGTTGGGAGGAGGTCGGGCGGCAGATCCGCGACGGGCAGGACGGCCAGGTAGTCGGGTTTGGGCGCCAGGCGGCGGATGTCGCGGAGCAGCGGGGCGGGGCCGCCGGCCGGCGGCGCCTTGCGCCGGCGCCACACGGTGACGCCGGTCGTGGCCGGGGCCGTGCGCGCGTGCGGGGGCAGGCACTGGCGCAAGCAGTTGCCGATCTCTCCGCCGTACACGCCGAAGCGGTGTTTCGCCGCCATCACGCTGCGCTCGTCGATCTTCTCCGGAATCGGCACGTTCAGGCCGAGCGCGAAATGCTCGGCCCAGGCGCAGCGCCACTTGTTGGTGAGCGGAAACTTGAATTCCCGCCCGCCGATCACGACGCGGTCCAGACCGGCCACCTCCTTGCGGAAGGAGTCCATGGAGCAGTGCTTCACGCAGCGCATGCACTTGTCGCAGAGCGCGGGGCCCGCGTACATGGGTGAGGGCGGCAGCTCGGCCCGCGTGATGATGCAGTTGAACCGAATGCGCGGCCCGAACTCCGGATTGATCACCAGGCCGTTCCAGCCGAACTCGCCCAGCCCGGCCGCCACGGCCGCGTGGCGGTGGGCGAAGTCGGGTGTGAAGCTGCGGTCGATCTCGCCGAAGGGGCGGTAGCGCCAGATGTGCGAGGTGCTGAAGGAGACCGCGCCGAAGCCTTCCCGGTCCAGCAGCCGGGCGATGCGGAAGGAGAGAACGTCGAGCAGGATGTTCATGTCCACCTGCACGATGCCGTAGGCGTTCATCGCCTGCAGATCCTTGTCGCCGCACTCCTCGACGCAGGCGTCGGGATAATGCACGCCGACCACCACCACGCTGCGGGCGCCAGGCAGGTAGGACGATGGCCAGTAGGGTT
>CAYPJN010000128.1:0-7086 GCA_964411055.1 uncultured Lentisphaerales bacterium
GAGGCCGCCCGTGCGGATGGCGCGCGCCGCGAAAAAGAGCATAAGCGGCGCCATCCAGAGGACCTCCTCCGACTCGAGGAACCCGGCCCCCAGGATGAGACCGGCTGCCAGCATGAGCCCTTCCCGGTGCCGGATGACCGCCAGCAGCATCAGGTAGCCGGCGGCCACCAACAGGCAGAGCTCGAACGTATGTGGCAGGCAGCGCGTCGCGGCGACCCAGAAGGGGACGGAGGCGCCCAGCGCCAGCGCCGCCGCGAGCCCTGCCATCGCCGCGGCCGTCTTGCGGCGTCTGGAGGGCACCGGCGAGACGTGGAAGGTCAGGAGCAGCAGCAGGCTGCGCACTAGGGCGAACAGCAGCGCGGCGCACAAGGCGCCAAAGAACGCCGAGAAGCCGTTCATGCGCGCGGAAAGCGTTCCGAAGGGAAACTGCCGCGCCACCAGCGAGCTGCAGAGGCTCCATAGCCGGAAACGCGTCCGCAGGGTCACGCGCCGCTCCTGCAACATCGCGGCGTCCGGCAGGGCGTCCTGCGCCGCCTCGTCGACCCGCACCTGGCGCCGCCGGTCGAGCACGAGCGGCGCCGCCTTGCGGGTGGACACGGCGCTCCTGACATCCAGCGTGTTGGGCGCCCGCAGCAGCGCCACGGCCACCTGCCGCGCGGACTCGCCGGGGAAGAAGCCCGGGTGCAGGGTGGCCTTGTACGCCAGCAGCGCCCCGCCGAAGACCAGGCAGGCGAGGATTCTAGCGCAAAGCTTGCTTCCCAGGTGTCTGCAGAGTGACATGATGGCGTGTTATTATATCAGTCCGTGAACAGCTCGGGCGATGCAAATTTCGGATCCGAAGTGTGCCGCAGGCCGATGCGGCGCAGGCCCGCCTCGTCGCCGGGCGTGGCGATGTGCGACAGGTGCATCTCGCACCCGCGCAGCTCGCCCAGGTGATCCATCGCGGCCTGCGCGGCGGGATTGCCGGACGACGAAATGGCCAGGGCGATCAGCACCTCGTCCAGGTTGAGGCTCGGCTGCTTGCCGGCGAGGATGTCGCGCTTCAGGCGCACGATCGCGCCGATGACGTCCGGCGGCAGCAGGTGAATGGTGTCGGGGATGCCGGCCAGCAGCTTTATGGCGTTGAGCACCGTGCTCGACGCGGCGTGCATCAGGTCGGAGTTCTTGCCGGTCACGATGCGCCCGTCGGCGAGTTCCAGCGCGGCGCCGCAGAAGATGCCGTGGCTGCCCTTGCCCCTGGCCATGCCCTCGGCCGCCGCCTGCCGCGCCGGCGCGACCGTCGGCCGGTGCTCCGGCGTCAGCTTGAGATCCTTCATCAGCAGCTCGATGCGCGCGACGGTGGCGCGGTCGGCCCCTCCCAGGGCGTACTCGCAGGCGCAGCGGAAGCAGCGCCGCACGATCTCCTGCTCCGAGGCCTGGCGCACGGCCTCGTCGTCCACGATGCCGAAGCCCGCCCGGTTCACGCCCATGTCGGTGGGCGAGCGGTAGGGGCAGGTGTCGCGCGTGATGGTTTCCCAGATAGCCTTAAGCAACGGGAAGGCCGCGATGTCACGGTTATAGTTTGTCGCGGTCTGGCCATAGGCCTCGAGGTGGAACGGGTCGATCATGTTGACGTCGCCCAGATCGGCCGTGGCGGCCTCGTAGGCGATGTTGACGGGATGCTTGAGCGGCAGGTTCCAGATCGGAAAGGTCTCGAACTTCGCGTAGCCCGCCGTGCGTCCGGCGCGGCAGTCGTGGTAGAGCAACGCCAGGCAAGTGGCGAGCTTGCCGCTGCCCGGCCCCGGGCCGGTGACGACGACGATCGGGCGCTCGGTGGCGACGTAGGTGTTGGCGCCGTAGCCCTCGGGGCTGACGATCGTGTCGACGTCCGTGGGGTAGCCGCGCGTGCTGTGGTGGCAGTAGACCGTGACGCCGCGCCGCTCGAGGCGGTCGCGGAACTGGCGCGCGGCCGGCTGCCCGTCATAGCGCGTGATGACCACCGCGCGCACCGGCAATCCCCAGGCGCGCAGGTCGTCGATCATTTTCATCGCGTCGTCGTGGTAGGCGATGCCGAAGTCGGCGCGCATCTTCTTGCGCTCGATGTCTCCGGCGTGGATGCAGAGGATGATGTCGACATGCTCGCGGAGGTTCTGCAGCAGCCGCAGCTTGACGTTGGGATCGTAGCCCGGCAGCACGCGCGCGGCATGGTAGTCGAACAACAGCTTGCCGCCGAACTCCAGGTAGAGCTTGTCGCCGAACTGCCGCATGCGCGACAGGATCTCCTGCGTCTGCTCGCGCAGGTACTTCTCGTTGTCGAATCCGATTGTTTTCACGGGATCTCCGGCTCTGGCGGTCGTGGCGTGCCGACCTCCGGCACGCGCTGTTCCGCGGGCAGCAGCAAGGACTGCTCGATCTGCTGGCAGGTCTCCGCATCCAGCACGAAGACCGTGTCATACCCCTTGACCATGGCCAGCCGCCCGCCCCCGGGCGCCTGGCCGCCGACGATCAGCACGCGCCGCAGCCGGTCTTCCGCCGTCAGGTCGATCGTCACCTCGAGATGCGGTTTGTCGAGGCCGCGGCCGTCCGGCCCCTCCCCCGTGTCCAGCGCCTCGATGCGCCTGGCGCGCAGGTCGGCCATCCGCTGCAGCCACCCGTCAAGCGCCACGCGGTTAACGGCGCGGTCCGGGGCCGAAGGGCGCCAACCCGCGCTGCTGTCAGCCTCGCGTTCCACGGCCTCCAGCGTGCCGTCGGCGCGCCGGACCGCAATGCGCCGGATGCTCTGGGCGGGCAGGCTGAAGAGGGTGCGGCTGCGGAAGTCCGCCGGCCGGGCCAGCAGTCCCGCGACCCGCGCCCACTGCGCGGTGGGCACCAGACAGGCGGCGGCCTCGTTGGTCAGGCTGATCCGCACGACAGCCTCCGCCGCGTCGCTCCCGCCGGCACGCACCAGCCGGAAGGCGGACGCGCGGCCCGCCAGATCCACCTGCACCGCCCCTTCCGTGGCGGCCGCCGCCGGATCGGCCGGCTCGAAGCCGTCGGCGCGCAGACCGAGCAGGGACTCCAGCAGGAGTGCGACCTGCCCGGACTCGGCCGGGGCGGCTACGGGGCTGGCCAGTTCCCAGGCGTCCGCCGCCGCACGGCGCAGCGCGAGGGGCGGTTCCACGCCCTGCACGGTGATCGTGTCGATGGTCTCCGGGGCGAACACCAGGACGCGCCTGTCGCGCAGGGCGTCCGCCGGCCGCAACGCCAGCGCGTACAACGTGTTGGTCACGGCCACCACGGCGGCCCCGTCGTCGGCCAGCGCATGCACATGTCCGGGCAGCGCCGCGACGGACGTCCCGAGCCGGATGCGGCGGCCGACGGGATCGCCGGTCATCCAGAGCTGGATCTGCACTCCCTGCTCGCTCTCCTCGGCCAGTCCGAACCGCAGCAACTGGCCGCGGCGGTTGCCGCCAGCGTCGTCCGGGCTGCCCGGCACGGGCCAGACGAAGCGCGCGATGCGCGCCTCCGCCAGCGCGTCCAGCAGAGCCGCCACGGCGGCCTCGTCGGCGCGGGCCGCGATGGGCTGGGTGATCATCCAGCCGCCGGGCTCGCGCGACAGCTTAAGGTAGGGCTGGCCGGGGCGACGCAGGCCGACGGCGCCGATGCGGCGGCTGTCGCCGCGGACAAAGCTGGTGTCGCTCAGCGCGAAGGGCGATTCGGGCAGGGCGGCGAGGAGCGCGGGATCGGTTAGCAGCACGTCGCCGGAATGCATGAAGCCGGCAAACAGCTCGTTGCTCGTGCCGGTCAGGTCGCCCAGCATCAGCTCGGCCCGCGCGCGCGGCCCGGCCACCACCAGACGTGCCTGCGGCTCCAGGAGGCCGAAGTCGGCCAGCGTCAGCTCGCGCAGCCGCAGTTCGTGCGCCTCGATCCGCGCGCGCAGCGGCGCGCGCTCGAGGGTGTCGAGCAGGCGCTGCACCTCCGTCTGGCTGGCGAAGGCCGCCATGGGATGCGTCAGCATCCAGCCTTCCGCCCCGCGCCGCAGTTCGGCGCGGTAACCGCGGCGCTCGATCACCAGGTAGTCGGTCTCGCGCAACGGTGCGCGAAAGAGGCTCTCTTGCGCGCCGGACGCCGCCTGTCCGGCGCGCGGGCCGGAACGTTCCAGCACCCACAGCAGCATGGCGCAGCCGAGACAGGCTGCCAGCAGACCCAGAGTTGTACGAAGCGACGGCACCGCGCGGCTACTCCTGGCGGCGCCTGGCCGCGACCCTGAGACACCCTAACACGGCGACCAGCAGCGGCCAGTAGACCGCGCTGTGCAGGAAGAAGCGTATCTGCCGGCTGCGCGACAGGCCGAGCTGCAGCGCATTGCCCTCCGCCATGAGCGAGGGCGCCGAAGGCAGGCCGCTCTCGGAGAGCCAGTGGATCGCGTTCAGCAGAATGTCCCGGTTGCCGGTCCGCCCGCCGGAAAGCACCGCGTTGACCGCCACATGCGAGTCGCCGAAAATCACCGCGCGCATGGAGCGCAGGCCGACATCCGCACCCAGTCCCGCGCCGCGCTCGACCGCGACCACCAGCGGCAGTCGGCCCTGGCGGTCGACACCGGGGTCGAAGCGCCGCGGCAGGCGGTCGGGATCGGTCTCGCCCCAGGCGCCGTCGGGCGCCGCGACGACGACGTCGGCCAGCAGGCGGTCGGTGGCGGCGCCCTGTTCCGGCGCGAGCACGTCGATTACCTGCGGGTTGACGAAGTAGACGGCGTTCTTCTCCAGCTCGCGGGCGATGGGATGCGGACTGAAGCGGTCGACAATCAGGCTGAATCCGCCCAGCGTGCGCGCGCCCACGGCCGTCAGGTTGGCGAATCTCAGCCCCATGCGCTCCATGACACCCTCCCAGCCGTGGGGCAGCTCGCGCGCCCGGTCCGCCAGGAAGAGCAGTCGGCCGCCGCGGGCGAGATAGGCCTCGACCGCCGCGCGCGTCTCGGCGGCCGGAGGGTTCCGCGGCCCGGCAATAAGCAGCACGTCGCAGTCGGCGGGGATGCCGTCCGCGCCGGAGAGCGCCAGCTTGCGCAGGTCGTAGCCCTCGCGCCGGATCTCGCGCGCGAAGTCCGTGTAGCCGTTCAGGGGGTCGTAGTTCTCGGTATCGCGCTCCCCCTGGCCGCCCAGGGCGTAGATCACGGGCGTCCGTGGGCGCGCCAGGCGCGCCAGCGCCGTCACGCAGAGCTGCTCGCCCCGGAAGCGCGCGCGCGGCGGCGTGGTGGCCATGAGGCGCTCGCCGGCCGGCGCTACGGTCTCGACCATCTCGTCCAGCGGCACCTTCTCGACGCGTTCCCCGCTGACGAAGACCACCGCCCATCCGGCGACGCCGTAGAGCCTGGCAAGCTGGGCCGCGCGGGCCAGGTCGCGGTACGGATCGACATGCTCGATCACCAGCCGCGCGCCGCCCGCCGCGGCGGCCGCGTCGCGCATGTCAGCCAGCAACTGGCGCAGCGGCTCGAAGTCCTTGTGGCTCCGCGGCAGCAGCACCTTGACCTCCACCTCGCCGCGGGTCGCGGCCATCATCGTCCGCGCCCGCTGCGACAGCCCCGCGTGGGGCCCGGGCAGGCGCCACTGGACACCGAGGCGGACGGCCAGGAGGTTGACGAGCGCCAGCAGCAGCGTCGCCAGCCCGATTGTGGCGAGACGGTGCAGTCCGGAACCCCAGCGCCGCAGGCGGAGGCGCCACCGCGGGCGCGCCCCCCCCGCCGTCCTCCGGCGTCCCGCCCTCCCGTCGCCCCGCGTCATCGGCGGGTCTCCAGGAGGTGCCGGCTGACGAAGAGGCACCACGACGACAGGGAGAGGTGCAGGACCAGACTGTGCAGCGCGAGACGCCCCGCGGCGGCATCCAGCAGCTCCGTCACCAGCGGGAACGCGGGCGCCTGCAGGTGCCCGCCCAGGAAGAGCCGCGACAGGGCGGCCCACGCGAGGATCGCGGCGCCACCGAGCAGGAGCGTGCCGATCGCCGCCGCCCAGGGACGACGCGCCAGCACGGAACAGAGCACGCCGAGGGCCGTCCAGCTCAGGCCATGCAGGCCGAGCATCACCATGCCCGCCGCCAGCGCGGCAAGGGGCGGCAGCTTGCCCGCGAGGCCGCGCGACAGGAAGAGCCAGGGCACCACCGCGCCCAGGATGCCCAGCAGGACGGTGCCGTAGGCCGCCAGGAACTTGCCCACGATGACCCGGCCGACGGCGACCGGCAGGATCATCAGCTGCTGCAGGGTGCCCGCCGCTCGCTCGCCGGCGAAGAGCGGCATCGTGACCAGGATCGCCAGCAGGGGCAGCGGCAGGGCGACCGAGAGGATCCAGAGCGCCGGCAGGCTCCAGAAGGTGCCCTCGCCGATCTGCAGCGCGGCGAAGAAGAGGCCGGCGCACAGGGCGAAGAAGGCGGTCAGGGCCGTGTAGACCGCCGGCGAGCAGGACATGGCGAAGGCCTCGCGGGCCCAGACGATGCGCGTCGTGCGGTTCATGCGGTCCCTTCGGCGTCCGCGGCGCAGGCGCGCCAGAGCGCCTGCAGGCGCTCCGCCAGCGGGGGCCCGTCGGACTGGGTGTCCAGGGTGGCCACCAGCCGCCCGCGGTAGAGCGCCGTGCAGCGCGGACCGAGGCGGGCGGCCAGGTCCATCCGGTGCGTGGCCAGCAGCACCGTCCCGTGGCGGGAGCAGCCCGCCAGCAGCACGCAGATGCGTTCAGCCTGTTCCGGATCGAGTCCCGCGAAGGGCTCGTCGAGCACGAGCAGCCGCGGCTCCGTCAGCAGCGCGTCGGCGAGTCCGACGCGGGTTCGCTGCCCCAGCGACAGGCGTCCGGCGAGCTGGCGCCGGAACGGCTCCACCCCGCAGTTCTCCATCACGCTGCGCAGCCGGGCGCGGAGGCGCTTGCGCGCCAGGCCCTTCAGCTTGCCGCGGTAGGCCAGGTGCTCCTCCACGCGCAGGTCGTTGTAGAGGGGGCAGTTCTCGGGCAGGAAGGCCATCTGGCGGCGCACGAGGGCGGCGCGCGCGCCGGCGGCGTCCACGCCGCCGACGAGCACCTGTCCCGCCCCGGGCCTCAGCACGCCGGCCACGATGCCCAGCAGCGTGCTCTTCCCGGCCCCGTTGGGGCCCAC
>CAYPJN010000129.1:0-2408 GCA_964411055.1 uncultured Lentisphaerales bacterium
CCACGCCTTCTCCAGGTCGCAGTGGAAGCGGTACGGCAGCCATTCGCCGGGTTGCCTGCCGGGCAGGTAGATTCGGAAGTCGAGCGTGCCGCCGGGCGAGGACCATCTCGCGATCTCCGGCCCGTTGGTGGTCGAGTAAACCAGCGAGAAGCCGGCGTAGTCCGCCCGAAAATTCACCCCGTCACCGAGGCTGATGCTTCTGCCGTCGGGTTCCTTCAACGTCACTTCCCGTGACTGCACTTCAAGGTCGGCGAACGGCTCGAACCTGAAGGACTCGGGGATCGGCTTTTCCGGACACTTCACCGGCAGATCCGCCTCGGGAAGGCCCAGCACCTGTTCCAGGCGTTTCGCCCACGCCACGCATTCCAGACGCAGGCAGTCGAGGTTCTCCCATTCCGCCGGCATGTAGCCGAACCAGTAGGTGACGCGGTTCGCGTCAATGCGGACGATCCCGTCGTCGCTCGCCGCGGCCTTGTCGCGGAGTTCGCGGAGATGGAGAAGAATGCGCCAGTCCTCGCGCGCCTCATCCAGCGCCGCACGGAAATTGGCCGGCAGTTGCGCGGCGTTCGGGAGCCAGAGTCCGTCCGCCCCATCCTGAAAGGCCTCGAAGCCCGCCTGGCGCCGGAAATGCTCCGCCGAGCCCTCGCTGCTGTACCGCACCGTCTTGAGAACCTTGACGCCCAATCCCTTCCAACTGTGCAGCAGGTTGAGCCGCGGCAGCCTGCCAAACGCCACCGCGCCCGCGACCCTGGCGTAATTCGTGAAGGCCGGCGCATCGTCCACCGGATCGTCCGCCTCCACCAGCGGCTTTTTGCCGGACGCCGCGAGCGACTCCAGTTCCGCCGCAGTCGGATCCTTGACGAGAACGAAACCCCCGGACGCCTCCGGCGTCAGAATATCGACCGAGGACGCCAAGGCGCCAAAGGACATGGCCGCCAGGGCCGCCAGCAAAACAGTCTTCATGGTTTGGATACCAACCTCGCGATGATGTAATCAAGATGCGGCTGCTCGTAACGGTTCGTGCACTTGGTGCGGGCGAGCTTGACGCAGTCGAGCGCGGCGGCGTCATCGCCGGCGGCGTGGAAGGCCTGCGCCATCTTGTGCAGCGTCTGCCAGTCGCATTTTTCCCTCGGGTACTGCGCGTACCACGCCGCGGCCTCGGCCCAGAGCTTCTCGGCAAAGGCGATGTGCCCGTAGTTCAGGATGCCCGTCGCGGAAGGCTTCTGGTCCTTCTGGAAAGACGTGTCGACGGCAATCCAGCGTTTGGCCTCCTGCCACTCCTCGAGCTGCATGAGGAGCGAAATGATCTCGGTACGGGCGCGTCCGTCGCCGTTCTTGGCGAGCGAGTGCTTGAGCTCCCACATGCCCAGCGCCTGCCTGAGTGTCGCCGGATCCGGCGTCGAGTAGAAGCGGTAGGCCCGCTCCGAGTAGTACTGCGCGAGCCGTTCCGCCCAGACGCCCTTGGTTATATCCTCGGCTTTTTCCATCGCATCCTTGAGAAGCTTCTCGGCCTCGTCGTATCGTCCGAGTTGCTGGAGGCATTTATGCTTCCAGAAGGTCACGATCCCCTTGTCGGCCATGAGCGGATCCCGTTCCGCCCGCTCGATGTAGCTAAGACGGGTTTCCCGGGAGAACTCCGGGGCCTCATTGTTCGCCCAGTTCCCCTGTTCGAGCTTGCGTACCGTGCTGCTGTAGAACGCGGCATGATCCGCCTGGTTGGTGGAGGCCATGGCCGCCTGGTCCGCGAGCCGGATGCACTCGGCCCGGCGCAGAGGGTAGTCGTTGCCGACACTATCGTAGAGGAATGAAACGTAATCGGCCGCGCCAAGACCGGGTTTTAGGATGAAGTCCTCGATCGCTTTCTCCTTCGCGGCGAGCTCCTTGTCCTCGCAGGTCAGCATCTCGAGACGGCGCCGGTCATATCCCGCCACCGCGCGCTGAAGCGGCTTTTCGGCATGCTTCTCCTTCTCGGCAAGTTCTGCGAGAAGCTTGTCGCGTTCGCGGAGATTGATTTTCTGGGGAAGCGCGGCGTCGGCCATTCCCGCGGCCAGCGCCGCGGCGGCGAGAAAAAAGAAGGGTTTGACATTCATCGTCGCGTCTCCCTATTTGAAACGCTTGTCCGTGAGGTGCGCCGCATAGGCTTCCTCGACATCGTAGCGGAAATTGAAGAGCATGTCCGAGGCACTTGTGTAGAAGGCGAACTGCTCGTCCGGCTTCATAGATCTGAACGCGGCGATTCCCGCGCCGAGTGCCAGTCGCGCTTTGACGAGTGTTTCAAGGATGGGCTTGAATTCGGGATCCTCGCCGTAGTTGACGTACGAGCGCGGGAACGCCGCGACGTGGTCCATGATGTACTTCTCCGTGCGCGGGGCCGGTGAATTCCAGCCGCCGGAGTAGTTGTACGGACG
>CAYPJN010000129.1:2418-7084 GCA_964411055.1 uncultured Lentisphaerales bacterium
GAAGACGGACCATCATCTCCGCCTTCTGTTCATCGGTGAAGTCGGGAAACCTCACATAGCCGGCGCGCGACTGCTGGTGGACCACGCCGCCAAAGGTTACGCTGCCGCCCGACCAGCGCACAACCTGAAAACGCCAGAAGTTGTCGGCCTTGTCCGTGAACGGCAGCTTGTCGAAGAGCGGTTCCCACGGGAACGTGAACCGCAGAAGATAGCCGTTCGGAAGCCGGCGGCAATCCGTGCGTATTTCGCCCAGCATGTTGCGCCAGGTGCGGTCCTGCACGCTCCATGGATAGTGGGCGAACTCGCCCTCGCCCCAGTAGAAGTGGTAGTGCGCATCGGCCAGGTGCGTATCGGTGTCGCCGGGAAGGAAAAAGAACTCAATGGATGGCACCGGGAGCGCATTCGTCCTGGCGAGCGCCCCGGTGATTTCGGGAGCGACGCAGAGGAGGAGAAAAGTCCATCCGTCGGCGTTGCAGGTGACGTTGAGCGCCGTCGGATGCTGGCCGCCGAACTCCGTGCCGCCGCTGACCGCGGCACGCGCCGTGAGCGGATCGGTCCAGAGCATCTGCGAATTGTTGCCGTAGGGCCGGAACGCGAAGTTCCAGTCGTCCGGATGCGTCTTGAGCATCTCCTCGCACGATTCCGGCACGTCCATGAACTTGGCCTCCACCACGTTCTTGGCGCCGAAGTTGACAGGAGAGGCCCCGTCTCCGGCCCGTGCGCCGGCGAACGCCAGCGCAATCGCCGCCAGGGCTGCGAACTTCTTCATTACTTGGCCCCTTTCTTTGCGGCGAGATCCATGAGCACGAGAATACGCTCGGTCATCGCCGCGCGCATCATCGTCATGTCGCAGTTGTTGCCGTCGCGCTGTTCCAGCCAGATAAGCGCGCGTTTCGCCTCGCGGCGGAGATCCTCGTCCCCGGAAACGAGGTGCTTCGTGGCCGTTTCCTTGAGCAGCGTGCCGTAACGCACATCCTCGTACGCGGCCTTGATGCCCTCCCACGGCAGTGTGTAGATGAGCTTTCCGCGGCTATAGAACGCGGTCTCGACGCAGCGGTAGTTGCCGTCGCCCCCAGGATCGTAGGCGAACTCGTTGTAGCCGACGCGCGCGACGGCAAAACCGTGCTGCATATTGCCGTCGTAGTGCGCGCCCTTCCAGCGCTCCAGGCCGTTGCGGCGTCGCTGCAGGGCCGGGTTCTCCGGGCCCGGGAAGGGTTGGGCGTAGACCATGATGCTGCCTCCGGCCGCGTGCCATAGATCGGCCAGCTCGCGTTTGACGGCCACATCGCTGTTAAGATCCTGAATATCCCCCGCATACTGGAGGTTGGCCTTCGAGCCGTGGGCGAAGACTCCCCAGCCGAGACGGTGCGCGGGCTCGGCCTGCTCCGCCTGCATCGAGGCCAGCGGCGCATAGCCGCCGGATTCGGAGTAGAAGATCACCATCGGCTTGGCATCCGGTGCGATCGACTTGTAGAAACGGTCATACGGAAGCAGTTTGCGCATGGCCATCCGTATGCCGAGTTCGCGTTCGGCCACGGTTAGTTCGCCGGCTGGCACGCCATCGAAGTATTTGCGCCAGTAGTCGGGGGCCGGGGCGGTGAAGAGGTAATCCGGCACCAACCCGGCTTCCAGGGCAAGTCTGGCGCGCGTCGGATACTTGAAGACCCCTTCCGTGTGGTTCATGCCGTGGTCGGCAATGTTCTTCATCACGCCGAGCACCCATGCATCGCGCTCCTTCTGGGTGAACGCGTCGGGGAAATCGGGAAAGCGGTTCATCTGGCCGAAGTAGATTTGGTCAAGGTTCTCATAGCTCTTCGGGCGTGGAAGTTCGAACGGAAGCACGCGGAGCTGAACCGCGACCGTGCCGACCTTGCCGCCGTTGGCGATCAGCTCGAGGCTGCCGGTGTAGAGCCCCGCCTTGGCGTTCTTCGGGACGGCGAGCGTGGCGAGATACTGCTGGTTGCGGCCGGCTTCCCGGAGCTGTTTCGTGGGCTGCAGCGTGTCGGCATCCTTGAACGGCGTGCCGACTCGCCAGCCATGGTGTCCGGTCTTGGGATCGGAGAAGTCCACGTACTTGCGCCCCTCCGGATAGTCGAGACGCATGAGGTTCCGCGTGCGGAGCTCATCGACGCGGATCAGGTCGTCGTCGTTGAGCAGCAGATGCGGCGTCAGGATGCGCTGGCGGACGTCGAGGAAGTAGCTCACCCAGGCGCCGCCCGCGCGGTACCAGCGTTTGAGAAGCTTGATATCGTATGCCGAGGTGGGGATCGCCGCGCCTGCGCCCTTGAGATCCGACGGGCGCACGGTAAAGTCCTCCAGTCCCTTGAGCGCCGTCACGACGAATGACACGACCTCGTTCTGTCCCTTGGCCGCGACAATCTTGAGGCTGCCGTCGTTCACGCCTAAGGGCAGGACATACGGCAGGATCATCCTCGCCTCGAAGGGCTTGACCTGCTGGAACACGACCGGCCCGAACGTTTTCTGCCCCGACAAGACAAGGAGCGTGCCGGCGTCGCGCATCATTTCTTTCATTTCGCGGACGGTCGTGGTCCCCTGCTCGACCTTGGCGGCACGCGCCTGGATCGCCTTGGCCCAATCGCCGAGCGCGCCGTTCCCGGCCGCGGCGGCCCTGGCAATCTCCGACGCCGTGTCGGCGCGCGTCCCTACATCCGGGGCGGGCAGCAGGTAATCGCTCGTCAGGGCAATGTCGTAGATGCGGAAATTCCTGACCTCGCCGGAGAAATCCTTGTCGAGCACGGGCGCGCCGAAGGAGAGTTCGGGGATGAAGACGTTGTCGTTTTCGAACTGCAGGCGGCCGTCGATGTAGAAAGCCACGCGCTGCTGGATGATCGAGTAGTTGAAGGCGATGCGGTGCCATTCGCCGCGCTTCACACTGAGCGGCGACGTGACCTCGAAATCGCCTTCCAGCGCCGTCGGAGCGGCCTTCAGATGCAGCGTGACATGCCCGTCCTTGTCGGCGGCAAGGTCAAAGAGTCCTGTCGGGCTTCCTTTCGACGGAAGCGAACTGAACTTTACGTCGAACGAACACGCGACTTCACCTTTATCGAGCTTCGCGACGACTGCCGAAACGTCCCTTTCCGAACCTGTGAAGACAGGAACCGGATTTTCCTCGGCCAGCGCCGCATGTGAAAGAACACAGGCGAGCACCACCGTCAGGCAACTGATTTTTAGCTCCACGGTATTTCCCTTTCGACATGAACTAGCAGTTTGTGTGCCATCGGATGGCCCTCGTCCGGATTCGGTATCCCACGCCATGCTGCGGCGCCTCGGTCATCAGGCTGCGACAGCCTTTCCCCGGAACATGCCTCATGCCGTCTATCGCGCGCTTCCGGCACGACACGCTACCGCAGCACGAGGATTGTTCCCTCCCTGGCGCCGCCGTCGAGGAAGACGAAGGTGCCGGGTTTGGCGTATACGGCACCGGAGACGTCGACCGTCACACGGTTGAACACGTTCGTGAATCCGACCGTGTCGAAGACATACTGCGCCGGGCGCTTCGTGAATCGGCCCGCCGGCAGTGTGTTGCCGTCCGCGAGGAGCGAGTCGAATTCCGCCGCCGTCAGTCCGCGGCAGACGGAGATACGTCCGCCGCCGGCGCCGTCTTTCCCGGAGCTGTAAAGGGTATACCCGCCCTTCGCACGTAGCTGCGCGCCGGGATGGATCTGGATATTCTGCGCGGCCGTGATCCAGATTGTTCCGCCTGCGCCGGCCAGATATTTGCCCAGATACTTGCTGTTGGAGGCGAGGAGCGCGCCGGCATGGTCGATGCGGTTGGCGTGGATGCGGATGACGCCGCCACCCGGCTGATCGTTGGACGGCTTGTTCTCGTACACCGAGACGCCGGTCGCGCCCGGCATGACCGGCGCGTAGAGGAAGTCGTAGGTCGCCGCCCCCGAGCTGCCCTTGCCGCCATGCCCGCAACCCGGACCCCAGCCCGTCACGCAGGCCGCGGGCGGCGCGAGGGACTGCGGCGTGCGGAAGATGTACACCTTGAAGCCGAAGTCGTCGGCGCAGACCGTCGCGTTGGTCGTCGTCGTGAAGCGGTCTGCCGTGCAGACGACGCTGCCGCCCGAGTAGCTGTCGCAGACGGGATAGAATGTCGCCGTGTCGCCGATTGTGAAGGATCCCGCCACGTTGACGAAACCACTGCCCGTGGCGTACGTGCGCGAATCGGTGCGCGCACCCGCGACGACCATCAGCTTCGCGGCATCCATAAGCTCGATTGCCGCGGCTGACAACAGCGGGTAGTACGGCTGGTCATCCGCACCGATGGCGAACTCGGACGTGCCGGACATCGTGAGCTTGCCCGAAAGCCTGATGGTGATCTTCTCGATGAGCGTTCCAGAATAGGCGAGCACGTTCTGGTTCGGGTAGCTCGGGACGATGGTCTTCACGCTGGTCTGGTAGCAGCCCGCGAGAATCTTCGCCGATCCGGAGACGGTAATCGCCGCGCATTCTACGTAGTTCGAGATCAGGCATACCCCGCCCGCGATCACGGCTGTATCGTTGAAGCCCGGGATGACGCCGTCTGCCCACATCGCGCCATCGTACCAGCTGCCGGTTCCCCCGAGCCAGGTGCGGGCGCCGGCCGCGGCCTTCAACCGGAAGACCGGCTGGAAATTGCGGGGCACATCGCCCGGAATCG
>CAYPJN010000130.1:0-7063 GCA_964411055.1 uncultured Lentisphaerales bacterium
CCTCGTCGTAGCGCTGCTGGCGCAACAGGACGTCCTGCACCATGCGGAAGTTGGCTTCGGGCGAGACGAAGTAGAGCATGCGGGCCTCCTGATAGGCCTGCTCGGACTCGCGCAGGTGTCCCCTGGCGCTGTAGAGCCCGGCGATAGCGCTGCGCAGCTTGGAGAAGGACTTGAGCGCCACGATGTCGCGACGGTAGCGCTCGTCGCGCGTCAGACGCCGCACGTACCAGTCCCAGAAGTCCAGGTCGTCCCGGATCACATCCGGCCCGAGCGGGGTCTGCTCGTTGTTGATCTTCATGATCAGGCCGTGCGGGCTCAGGTAGGGGTACATCCAGGGGATGACGTAGCTCTCCTCGATGTAGAAGGGATGACGCGCCTTGTTGTACTTGAAGATCATGTCGCAGAGGATGCCGTTGATCTCCATGACGCCGAGGGCGCCGCTGACCTGCACGCGGCCATTCTCGATGACCAGCTCGGCGTTTCTGGGGCGCTTGCCGCTCTGCACCTCCTCGACGTAGATCTGGAAGGCGGAGGCGCTCTCTTCGGGCGTTGGAATCCAGATCCTGTCGCCGTAGAGGTCGCGCATTACGCTCATGTAGGTGTTGTCGGCCAGCGCGTTCTGCGTGATCAGGAAGACATCCTCGCGCACGCGGGCGGAGTAGATCATGTAGGTGGGCACGAAGCGTCCGGGATCGGTGCCGCCGAAAAAGATGGCGTTGGCGCCCATGGCGGGCGGGAATCCGGGGTTGGGAAGGGGCTCCTCGTCGGCATCGAGCTCCTCGGTGATGGCCTCCGCGCCGCGGAGCTGGTAGTTGCCGAACTGCCAGCCGTAGTCGTGTCCGTTCTGCTCGGCCCCGCCGAACTCGAAAACCAGGCGATCGTTGGTGTAGTTCTGGTGAATGGGGATGAGCGTCAGGGCCAGCGTCGCCAGGACCGCGCCGCCCATGGCCAGGGCGGGAAACGCTGCGGCCTGCGCCGGCTGCGCGCCGGAGCCGGGCGCCTCCGCGCCGTTCCGTCCGCGGCGCGCGAACCATACCGCCAGGGTGTCAAGCGTGGCCAGGCCGAAGACGAGGCCATAGCCGATCCATACGGCGAAGAGACCGTGCGACGAGATGAACTTGACCTTCTGGATGAAAGTGTCCTGCAGGTCGCCTTTGGGGTTGGCCAGCACGATCAGCAGCACGCTCATCACGAGAAAGGCAGCCACGGTGGCGATAAGCCACTGCTGCGAGACATGGTCGAGCGAGAAGTCGGCGCCCTCGCGGCGGCGCAGGTGACGGTGGGCGAGCACCACCCCGGCGATGAGCAACACTGTCAGCGCCGCCGCTACGAGCGATAGGGACGGTGCGGCGCCGGCCGCCAGGCGGCTCCACTGCTCGGAAATGGTGGCGTGCGGGATCTTGGCCTGTCGCGCCTGTTGATAGACGAGCACGGCCTGGATGACCTTGAACAGGAAGGCCATGGCGAAGCCCAGGACGCCCAGGAGGGTCAGGCCGACGGTGAGCCGCTCGGAGGAGTTTTCTGACTCGAAGGCGCGGCGGACGACCGTCTCGGCCTGCCCCAGGAGCAGCAGCAGGCCGCCCAGGCTCCCGAGCAGCAGGATGCCGCCGAAGAGCAGTTTGTCGATGCGCGAGGCGTCGAAGACCGCCTCGACGGCGCCGATGTTGCCCAGGAGCACGAAGGCGACCGTGCCGGCCAGCAGCGCCAGGGCCGCGTGCAGTGGGCGCACGCGCGCCGCGATGGCCAGTCCGGCGCCCGCCAGCAGGAGAACCAGCGCAAACAGGCGCAGCCATACGGCCCAGGCATCGGAGACGGTTTGGGCTGGCATCCAGAAGTCGATGCTCCAGAGCAGGCAGGCTAGGACTATCGTGCCGACGGCGGCCGCCAGCCGCGGCGCATGGATGCGCCGGCTGTCCGCGCGGTGGCCGAGTTGCCAGGCGGCGAAGGGCAGGAAGCCGAGGGGCGCCAGCAGCAGGGTGAATTGCACGCGCAGGTCCGTGAAATAGCCGCCGAGCTGATGCAGGAAGCGCGGCGCGAAGATGTTGGTCGGCACGATCTTCTCGTACTGGCCGCGGGTCAGGGCGTGCTTGAAGCCTTCCCACGTGCGCGGGTAGCCCCAGTTCATCGGGGGATTGCGGAGGTCGGAGACGATCGGCATGTAGACGTAGAAGGAGACGCCGAGCTCGGCCGCCAGCACGGTCATGGCCACCGTGCGTCCGTTGGGGAGCGTGATCCACGCCAGTCCGATGAAGATGAAGTTCAATGCGACCGGCACCCAGAACCACCAGGTCGTGGGATGCGTGAGCCCCAGTAGCGCGCCCTGGCGCAGCAGGCCGAAGAGCGCGGTCTCGACCACGGCCGCCGCGGCCGCGAAGAAAATGCCGTTGGGCGTGGTCAGGCCGACGACGGCCATCAGTGCCAGAGCCAGGAAGGCCAGCCAAAGGTATGGCGCCCACGCGAACGGCTCCTGGCCGGGCTGCAGGGGCGGCGCCTCGGCTGCGCCGATGCTGCCGGCGATGCCCAGGACCACGACGAGAATGACGCCGATGGCGGCGAGCGCGCCCCACTTCAGGGGATCGTCCCAGCGGCCGCTGTTGAAGCGCGCGCCGACGACGGCCAGGCCGATTGCCGCCAGGACGAGCATCGCGATCGTGACGTAGGTGCCGGGGGCGATCAGCGGGGCCGCGAGCGTCGTACTTGAGACGTTGCCCGCGCGTGCGAAGAGCAGGGCGGACAGCAGCAGCAGGCAGGCGAGCCCGAAGCCGCCGCCCAGCAGCGCGACGCCCTCCCGACGCGCCGGGCGCGCCCCGCCGGCGCGGGCACGGAACGCCGGCCAGAGGCAGGCGGCGAGCAACGTCAGGAGCGTGACCGCGGCGGCGGCGACGCACAGGGTGTGGTTGGGCAGGATCATCGAGCCCCGGAGCGGTACGTACTTGCCGAAGCCGGCCTGCGGATTCATGGCGCCGAGCTTGAGGACAAGGGCCGTCAGCAGGAAGGGGATGCCGACCAGCAGGAAGTCGCGGAAGAGCGCGATGTTGCGCAGGAAGATCACGACGACCAGCGGTAGAATGGCCAGCAGCAGCACCTGGTAGTTCGTCAGCCCCAGTCCGAAGACGAAGGCCGTCGACCATAGCAGGCGGTCGGTGGGGCGCCGCATCCAGCGGTAGGTCAGCAGCATCACCAGCATCAGGAAGAAGGCGCCCAGCGCATAGACCTCGACGATTGTCGACTGTGACCACATGACGGGGCTGAAGGCGAAGGCCAGGCTGCCCGCGACGCCGCCGGCCCAGCAGAGCAGATCCTCGCGCGGGCCATGGACGTTGTGGAGCGTGGTGCGCGTGTCGCGGAGCATGTCGGAGGACGAACGCGTGATGAGCATCGCGGTGCAGCCGGCGGCCAGGGCGCCGAAAAAGGCCGAGGCCAGGGCGATGCTCCAGGCGGGCGTCGGCTGCCCGCGGAAGGTGACAAAGCTGAATACGCGCGCGAAGAGCCAGGCGATCATGGTCCAGATGGGGTAGCCCGGAGGGTGGGGGACACCCAGGTAGTCGCCGGCCACGGCCAGCTCGCCGGAGTCCTCGAGCGTGACCGACGGCCCCAGCGTGAAGAAATAGACGGCGAATGATGCCAGCGTCGCCGTCCAGAAGGCGGACCAGTCGATCCGGCGGAAGAAGTTGCCGGTGCTGGTTCCGGTGTCGGTTTTCAGCGCATCATCAATCATACGGGATCCTTGGCAGGCCGGATTGGCGGCTTCAGGGCAGCGGGCGCAAGATGCGCAGTGTGGTGGAGACGCGCAGCGGTCCCGCGGCCTTCGAGAAGGTCTTCATGTGGTCGGTTGCCAAGTGGGCCTTCAGGTGCGCCTCGCTCTCCCACTGTTCGAGCAACGTGAAGCAATTCGGATCCAGTGCGTTCGTGCCGCCGGGAAGATCGGCGCAGAGTTGGTACTGCAGGCAGCCCGCCTCGGCCAGTACCGCGGGCCGGATCCGGGCGAAGAGATCGAGAAATGCCTGGCTGCTGCCGGGCTTGACCTGCATGGTGACAACGAGATGGATCATGTGGTTTCCCTTGTTTAACCCGCCACGGTGGACTGCGCCATGTTAGAGCATGAGCCCTTGAAGGGCAAGCCGGAATGCTCGGCACAAAATTGCGTTGTGGCTTGAGCGGCGCACCCGCGCGGTTTATACTGTGATCCAACATGTCCAACGAGAATCCTTCCGGGAATACGTACCGCGAGCAGCGCATCCGCAACCTGGCCGCCCTGGCGGAGCTCGGCTACGCTCCCTTTGGCGCTGCCTTCGAGCGCACAGGGCGCCTGGCGGAAATCCGCGCCGGTTTCGAGGAGGGCCGCTCCGTCCGCGCCGCCGGGCGCCTCATGGCGATCCGCGCCATGGGCAAGAGCATCTTCGCCGACCTGCGCGACGGCTCGGACCGTTTCCAAGTCTACCTCAGCCGCAAGGATCTGCCCGAGGCCGCCTTCAACGCCTTCAGCCTGCTGGACATGGGCGACACCATCGGCGTCGCGGGACGCCTCTTCGTCACACGCATGGGCGAGCAGAGCCTTCACGTGGAGGAGTGGACGCTGCTTTCGAAGGCCATTCTGCAGCCCCCGGAGAAGTTCCACGGGCTCGTCGACACCGAGGAGCGCTACCGCAAGCGCTACCTCGACCTCATGGCCAACCCCGAGGTGCGCGCGCGCTTCGACACGCGCATCGCCCTGGTACGCGAAATCCGCGCCTTCCTAGCCGCGCGCGGCTTCCAGGAGGTGGAGACGCCGATGATGCAGCCGCAGGCCGGCGGCGCCGCCGCGCGCCCCTTCGTCACCCGCTACAACGCCCTCGACTGCGACATGTACATGCGCATCGCGCCGGAACTCTACCTCAAGCGCCTGCTCGTCGGCGGATTCGACAAGGTTTTCGAGATGAACCGCAACTTTCGCAACGAGGGGCTCGACCGCACGCACAACCCCGAGTTCACCGTGCTCGAGATCTACGAGGCCTTCGGCGACCGCTCCTCCATGAAGCGCATCATCGAGGAACTGTTGCCGCACCTCTGCCGCAGCGTGCTCGGCCGCATGGAGGTCGAGTCGGCCGAGACGGGCGAACGCATAGACTTCACGCCGCCGTACCGCGAGGCCACGTACCACGAGCTGGTGCGGGAGGCGATGGGCGCCGACTGGTTCGGGCTCGACGCGGTCGCGGCGCGCGCCAAGGCCGAGGCCGCCGGCGTCCCTGTCGATCCGTCCTGGGACCACCTGCTGATCACGCACGAGGTCTACGACAAGCTTGTCGAGAAACGCCTGCGCCAGCCGACTTTCGTCACACGCGTACCGCGCGCCTTCGTGCCGCTCGCCAAGGCGTGCGCCGACGACCCGTCGCTGGCCGACGTCTTCGAGTTCGTCGTGGCCGGAAAGGAGCTCTGCCCGGGCTACACCGAGCAGAACGATCCTTTCGAGCAACGCAAGGCCTTCGCGGCGCAGGCAGGCGACCAGACGGAAAAGATCGACGAGGAGTTCATCACAGCCCTCGAACACGGCATGCCGCCGGCGGGCGGGCTCGGGCTCGGCATTGACCGCCTGGTGATGCTCCTGACGGGCACCGAGGCGATCCGCGACGTGATCCTCTTCCCGCAGCTCAAGGCGCGCTGAACTATTTGACGATGAGTGTCAGGCCGCCTGTTTGACATTCATAGCATCCGAGATCGACCTTCTTGGCCTTCGGGCGCGAATTGCCGAGAAGATCGGTGCCTGTCAGTCCCCACGCCTCGTTCCACACGCCCTTGTTGATCGCGGGTGAAGTGGCCGAAATCCGCCAGTCCTCGGCCGCTTTGTTCCTGAAGAGCGGATCCAAAGAATAGCACGCGCCCTCCGCGGATGAAGGCACCGCGACGCCCACGGGAAACGCGCAGGCCGTCACCTGGCCAGCCGTGACGCCGTACCAGCAGGGCTTGCCCGTATAGGATTTGGTCGTCAGCGCCACGTTGTCCGCGAAAATCATGTTGTAGAACTTCGCGCCCGTGCTGGAGCAGTAGACGCCGCCAACGGTTCCATCATAGCTTCCGCTGGCCGTGTTGGTGACGACGGTGCAGTTGTAGAACGCGGCCGGGCCCAGCGCCGCGATGCCCGCGCCGCGCACGGAGTTGTTCGCGTAAACCAGACAGTTGACGACCTTGCCGTTCTCCGCTGCGATGCCGCCGCCGTAACTATCCGTAGTACCGTACATGGTGGAATTGTGGTCCGCAATGCAGTTTTCTATAAGTCCGTTGCCCGTCATGCCGAAACCGCCGCCGCGGTTAAAATGCGTGTTTGTGTAATTGCGCGTCGCGCGGCAACGCCGCACCGTGCCGCCGTTTGCCGCGATCCACACACCGAAACCATATAGGGATCGGTTGTTGTCGTTGTTGTTGCCGATGCGCCCGCGTGTGATCGTGACGTCCTCCAGCAGCGAGTCAGGGTGGTTGAGCGTGAATACCCGCGCAATGGCGTCGGCGGAGACGTTCGAAACGACACAGCCCGACATGCCGGCGCCCGTCACAGAGATGGCGCCCGCGACCGTGACGGTTCCTGTAACGGTATGCACGCCCGCCGCCAGATAGATGTGCGTGCCGGCGATCGAGCGCGCCACGGCGTCGTTGATGCTTGCTCCGGGCGCCACGTCAATCCGGCGCGGCCCCACGTAGAAGCAGTTGTCGTCCACGTATTCGGCTGTCGCGCCCGTGTCCGCGCGCGTCACGGTAAGCGCCACTTTGTACACGCCGTCGGTGCTGAAGGAGACCACGAGCGGATTGCCCGTTTCTTCCGCAACAAGCGTCCCGCCCGTGTAGAATTTCCAGCTTGCCATTGAAGAGACGCCGTCCAGCCCCGTTACCACGGCCGTGAGGGTGATTGGTGCTTCCGTCAGCAATTGCGCTTGATCCACGCGGATCGAACAGGCGAATTCCGACGTGTCGGCCTCGTAGCAGCCGATATCCACCGCGCCGCCCTGCACACGCGCGTTGCCGTCGAGATCTTTATCGGCGAGGCCTTCATAGCTGCCGCCGTTATTGACGGCCAGGGAACTCAGCTTCATGC
>CAYPJN010000131.1:0-7022 GCA_964411055.1 uncultured Lentisphaerales bacterium
GATGGCCAGGCGTAGGCGGTATAGGTCAGCCCCTCGCCGACGAGCGCCAGGCGCTCGGAGGATGCAAACGAGGCCGCGGGCGTTCCTCCGTCCAGCGGGAGCTCGTAGGCGCCGATGTCGACCTGGTCGCCGGAAACGCGCGGCGCTCCGTCCATATCCAGCAGCGAAAGGCCGGCGGCGCCGGATGTGCCGCCGTCGATGCAGACCGAGCCCTTGCGCGCGAGGCGCAGTGGGAGAAGTATTCCGGATGCCCGCCGCCGTAGACGGCGGAGAGGCCGCCGGCGACGGTGGAACGATTGCCGTAGATCACGCAGTTGACGACCGCGCCGCCCGTGCACTGCACGCCGGCGACGTAGCGGGCCGCATTGTTGACGATGGTGCAGTTGACCATCTCGCCGCCCGTGATGTACACGGCTCCGTTGTGAACAAACGAGGGCGGGAAATTATCCTCGTTGTCGTAGTTGCCGGCAATCAGGCAGTTCTCGACACGGCCGTTGGCGATGGTCACCGCGAAGCCGCCGCGCGAGTTGTTGTTGTTGGCCACGTTGTTCGAGACCACGCAGCCGGAGAGACGCGCGGCGGGGGAGCCGAGGTAGACCGCGCCGTAGCCAAACCAGTCCACCTGGCAGTTGCAGATCACGCAGTTCGAGACCGTGCCGCCGCCGGACGAGAAGAGGATGTTGCCGCCGTTCGTGTTGGCGACGTTCCCCCCGCTTGACGTCAGGTTCTCGATCCGCGCCATCGGATGGTTGAGCTCGAAGATGCGCTTGCCCCCCGTGGGCGTGAACTTCACGACGACATCCAGCGGACGCCGGCCCACGCCGCGGATGGTGATGGCCTTGTCGACGGTGATCTGGGACGTCACCGTGTAGGTGCCGTTCGAGACGTTGATAAGGCAGTTGGAATTGGCGATCGAAACCGCGCCCGCGAGGGTCTGCTTCGCGTCGGCCCAGGAGGTGCCGCCGTGGCTGTCGGACCCCGAGGTCGACACGTAGAGCTCGTTGCCGAAATGCGCCGTCAGGGTTCTGGCCTGGTCGACGGTGATGGTGATGGTCCGGCTCGTCCGCTGCGATGCATCGACGTCGCCCAGCCAGCAGAGGAAGAAGGCGTCGCCGTCGATGGCGGTGACCTCGACTGTCGCCCCGGCGTCAAACCAGCCGCCGTTCGTGGACACGCTTCCGCCCTCCTCGGCCAGGATGGTGACGCGGAACTGCGTGTTCCAGAGCCAGGCGAGTTCACGGCAGCCGTCGCCGTGCGTGTAGAAGAAATGGTTGCTCGTACCGGATAGGTAGTCCCATCGGTTGGTTCCATAGGCGTCCTTGACGGTATAGCCGGCGCAGGTGGCGTGCACGTCCTCGGTCTCGACGGCCGCAGGCGCGGTGCATTCGAAGGGAGGGGTCTCCGGAGAAAGGCCGCTCACTTTGCCGTACGGGGGATCGACGGTGCCCAGTTCGGCCGGGATTCCCGTGATCAGCAGATCGTCGGGGTTTCCCAGGCCGTCGTTGTAGCGGAAGCAGACCGGCGATTCGCCCATTGGGTCGTGGGGCAAGGCGGCGTAGAAGGCGCCGACCTTGTTGCTCACGGACGTTTCGTCGCCCTCATAGTCGCCGATCTTGTAGCCGAATCCCAGGTCGTCGCGCGCCCACAACCCCATGGCCACCGGGCCGTATCCGCCGCCGTCGTCGTAGATGCGGCACTCGAACGCATACCAGCCATCCTCCTCGACGACCATTCTACCATAGGTCGGCACGCTCCAGCTTGTATCCTGTAGAAGCAGCGTGCCGTTGATATTCAAATAGAAATGGCCGTCAACCGATTCGCCGAACCAGTACGTGTTGGAGGCGAGATAGACCTCGCCCGTATAGACAATCAGGGCCGTTCCGCCGCCGCCCCACGGAGGACTAGCCTTGGTCTCGGCGGCCAGGACGCCGGCAACCGCCGCAACCGGAGGCGGATACCATCCCAGGTTCAGCCCGCTCGTCCCCGGGTTTCCGTCTTGTCCCGGAGCCGCCTGCCGCCCGTACCAGAGCCCCGGCTGCAGGGCGGCGTCGACCGATGCCGCCAGAACCAGCATGATCGCCGCCGCGACCACGCAATCCGTTCTTTTCATGTTCCCGCTCCTTCGGCAGGGTAAGTCTCCGAGCCGGCTGGATCCCGTAGTGAACCCTGAAGGCGGGGCTCCCGCACGTATGTCACGGAAACAACCACCTGGCACCTACCGCAGCATCAACAGTGTCGTCTATTCCATCATGCTTGTCAAATCCCACGGACAGTCAAATACCATTAGGCGATCACATCACTTCGTGGCACAATGGAATCTGCTCTGGACGGCAGTGGCTGCCCGGGTAGAACGATGACGACGAGGAGAACATTGGCATGATGAAGCGTCTGGTTCTGGCAATCACGCTGGGCGCCTGCGCCCATGCGATGGCCGACACGCCATATCCGATCGCGGCGGAGGCTGCAAAGGCGAACCGGGCGGCGGTCGCAGCCTTTGCCGGCGGGGCGTACTGGAAGGGCGCGCCGCTGGCCGCGGCGGTTGTCGACCCGATGAGCCCGGAGCGGTTCCTGCCGGATGTCATGCCGTCCAACGGGGATTTTACCGGACCCGTCAAGGTCATCGCCGCGCAAGGCGAATACGAAAACGGATCGGTTGTGTTGTTTGCGTTCCAGGACCTCGGCTCGGTCCGGGTCGAGACCCGTGACCTGCGCGGCGCCGGCGGCGTTATTCCCGCCTCGGAGATCGACGTCAAGGTTGTCAAGACCTGGTACCAGCAGGGAACGGCATGGTACGGCGGATTCCACAGCGATGTGCGCCGCCGGGTGCTGACGCCCGAACTCATGCTTCATGACGAGACGCTGGTCCACGTCGACTACGTTAGAAAGGAGAATTTTCTCCGCTGCAACTACGGCGGCGAGCAGGCGTACCGCTGGATCTCGACGACCGGTGCGGCCGTCGACCATTCCGGCATCGCCGAGCCCGACTACGGCCTGATCCACGATGCGGAGACGCCGGCCCCGTTCCAACTCCAGGCGGACTGCTTCAAGCAGATCATGTTCACGTTCCATGTGCCGAAGCCGGCGAAAAGCGGCATCTACAAGGGATCGTTCGGCATTGTCGCGGACGGCAAAAAGGCTTTCGATCTGCCGGTCGTGGTTCGCGTGCTACCGTTCGAACTGCCGAAACCGATGACTTTCCGCGACCTGTCGCGCCGCTTCTACCCTTCCGGGTACCTGTACCAGAACATCCTGCAGTATCCGAAACTCGCCGCGAATCTGGCGGCACACGGGATCGATACCGCGTATATGCTCAAGCGGGCCGGAGTCAGTGGCGTCGGCAACGCCCGGCGCGCGTTCGAGATCCTCCAGAAGTACGCGCTGAACACCGAGACGCTGATGTGCACGCTGCCTTCCGCGTCGATCACCACCTCGTTCCCCGTTCAGGAGGGGAACAAGAACTATCCGGCGTATCTTGAGCGTGTCGCCGAGGCCGAGAGCTGCCTGAAGGTGCTCCGCGAGGTCTTCGGCCCGGATGTGAAGACGTATGCCTACGCGATCGACGAGGCGCCGCCCGACACGGTGCGCGCCGAGCGCGCGATCTGGCAGGCCTACCAGAAGATGGGGGCGCGCATTGTCGCGTCCACGGGTTACCATCCGTACCTGTTCTTCAACCTGGACGCCGCGAACATTCCGCGCCAGCCGCGCAGCCAGAGCCGTCTCAACGCCGACGCGATGCACGCCGCGAATCCGGACTTCATCGCCTCGTGGTACGGCGACCCCCATTCCGGACCGGAAAACCCGGACTACAGCCGTCGCCTCTACGGCTGGCTGACCTGGCGCAACAACTACGACATGTTCTCCCAGTTCATCATCGAACGCGACGACTGGACGGAATTCTACGTCTGGAAGGAGGCCTTTCTCCGCGGGCTCATGATGGCCTACCCCCAGGATGACGGCCTCATCGACACGCTGGCCTGGGAAGGGACCCGCGAAGCGGTCGACGACATCCGCTACGGCACGCTGCTCAAGCATCTGGCCGAGCGGGCGCGCCAGTCCTCCGGGATCGACACGGTCTACGCCGGTCGCGCCGCGGCCACCTGGATCGCCCAGGTGGACCACGAGCGCTCGGCGCTCGACTTCCTCCGCCTGGAAACCATCAACCGCATCCTCGATCTCCAGTCCCGTCTCGCCCAGGAGGCCCGGTAATGCAAGCAGCACGTCTCGTTGTGTTGGCCGCGTGTTCGGCCGTCGCGGTCAGGGCCGCCGAACTGGCGCCGCCGGCGCATTTCGAATCGACCACCAATTTCTCCACCTGCGCCAGGCAGGTGAAGGAGGCGTTCAAGCAGGCGACGGGCGAGGCGGTCGCCCGGGGTGACATGCAGACGCTCGGCAAGTTGTTCGACTGCCTGTCGAAGAGCAAGGTCGACCCGGAGGTGTACACACTCTGGTACCAGGCCGCGTTGCAGCTCAATGATGCCGCGCTGACCGCGCATCAGCGCCAGCCCGATGCGCAGCGGGAACTGATCGCCGGTTTCCGTGAAGGCGGTTCGACGTTCGGGCTCAACACCGCCCGGTTGGAGGCGGACACCGGGAATCTGGGCCGGCACTTCGCCGAGGCGGCGAGGGGCGTGCTGGAGAAGCGCATGCCGCAGCAGGACTTGACGACACGGCTGAAACTGCAGCGCAACCAGCATCTGCTCGCTTTCCAGGAGAAGACCGGATCGCGGCAGGGGCAGCGAGATGCCTGCGCCGTTGTCGAGACGGACGCCTTCGACGCGGTTCCCGCCACCCGCGACGAGACCAACCTGGTCGTTGCGGCCATCAATGCCGTGCTGAAGTTCCGCCTGGAACGCCAGGAGTGGAAGGCGTACCACGAACTCTGGGACCGTGTCCTGGCAGAACGCGCGGACGTCTATCCCGCGGTGAAGGCGGCGCGCCTCGGCGCCAAGGCCAACGCCTATTTCCAGGCCGACGATGAAACGAACTTCGAAACCGTCGCCCGGGAGATCGACAAGCTCCCGCTCGACCAGGACACGCTTCGGGCAGTCGCCAACGCCTCCGGCATGATGTCGCGCCGTGCGGACTTCGGCCCTGAACCGCGCGAACGACTCTGGCAGCGCCTGATCGACAACCGCGCGACGTTCGCGCCCCCGGATCGCCTGCAGATCCTCGAGGCGATGTTCGGATTCGCCGACAGGACCGGTCAGCGCCGTCTGCCGAAAGGCGAGATCGACGCCGCCCGCGCCGTGTGGAACGAGGCCGCGAAGCTGGAGGCCGAGACGGCCGCGGCCTGGGATCGTCAGGCGGCCGCCGAGGCCGCAGCCCGTGCCCGGAAGGAGCCGTTCACGCGGGACCCCGCCGTTCAGCGCGTGAATCCCTCGCGTCTCCGCACCCGCTGGATCGGCGTGCTCAAAACCTATCACCTCTGGATCGAGGCGCTGGACCTGGTCGCCCAGGATGCCGTCAGCCCGCGGGCGAACATCAATACCCGGCTGGACTGCCTGCGCCTCGCCTATCTCGCGGGCGACCAGGACACATGGCGAGCGGTCTATGCCGACGTGTCGACAAACGCGCAACTGAACGCCGGGCAGAAGTTCAATCTCGGCGTGATGCTCGCGGCAGGGGTGGCGAAGGATCAGAAGGACTTCGCGCAACGCGTCGCGGCGCTCCGCGGGGACGCGGATGTGCCGACGTACTTCAACCTGCTCCGCGGCGCCTGCAAGTCCCTCTACGAGCTCCGGAGCGACGTCGCCATGTCCGAATTCATCAGCACGCTGGTCGGCATGAGCGCCGATCAACTCTGGCCGGAAGAGCGTGTTGAATACACGGCGACCTTTGTCGAGCAGGCGCCGGCGACGGCCGAGGGGGCATATGCACGCGATCTCTTCTCCACGCTCAAGACCGACAACCGCATGGCGAAGTACGCCGTCTGGGACTGGATGAACAAGGACAAGGACGTGGCCCGCCTGAAATCCGGCGGAAAACCGGATCTAGCGGCGGACGCACCGGGCAAGGAGGCGGCGGTCTGCGCCTGCTACGACGACAAGGGCGTTCACTTCTACATCAAGCTCAATGACCCGGATGCCTGGAAGGCGCGGGCGGGCCTGGAAGACAAGCTTTACCTGGAATGCTCGGTGCAGACCGGGAACGAATCGTCGTGGAACTGGGCGCTGTTCAGCGCGCTTCATCCCGCCAACACGGTCGACGTGGAATGGGACTCGCCGGCCTTCGGCCGCAAGATGACGCGTGATTATCTCAAGAGCGATGTCTTCATCTCGGATCAATGCTTTGTCGTGCATATTCTCGCGCCGTGGATACTGGCCTACGACCGTCTCCCGACGGGCGGGGACGATTTGTGGCGTTTCGTCGTCGTCGCCCAGTGGGCGGGGCAGTTCGGTTCGCTTGGCGGCAGCTCCGTCCATGAACTCGGCCGCGGCATGCAGCTCCATTTCGACATGCCGCCCCATGCCCGCGACAAAGTCCGACTTGGCGTGCTGCGCGCCGCGGCGGGCGAGTACCTGGCTTTCCGCAGGAAATGGGAAAGCGCCGATTTCTGGTCGGATCCCAGCATGGGCGATCCCGCCTTCGCCGAAGCCGTCGTGAAACCCTATCTGCAAGCGCTCGACGAGGCCGCGAAGGAGTCGGCGTCGCCCGATCTGGACAAGGCCGCTGTCGATCGCCTTTCCAAACACCTCCGCGATCTGGCCGATTGCCGGCTCTCGCTGGACGCGAAACGCGCGGCGTACCTCAAGTCGAAGCTGTTTGCCGATGAGCCGCGCAACTAGTCTGCCGGGGGCCGTTTTCAAACCTACCGGCGAGCCACAGGGCGAGGCGCTTGTCCTGCATTGCTGATTTTCCAGTTCGGGCGCGCAGAAAGCTGCGTATACAACGCCGGCGTCAGCCGATGAGTTCCTCCAGCCGCTCCTTTAGGGCGGCGGGCGTCAGGCGCTCCTGCAGCATCGTGTCGCGGTCGCGCACGGTGACCGTGCCGTCCTCGAGCGTCTGGAAGTCGACCGTCACGC
>CAYPJN010000132.1:0-6961 GCA_964411055.1 uncultured Lentisphaerales bacterium
GCTGGCTGAAGGCACGGGGGGTGGAGCTGACGGTGGCCGAGCCGGTCAGCGACGATCCCGCCGGCGCCGAGGCCGACCGCGCGGCGCGCCAGCTTGCGGCCGGCGAGTGGGACGCGCTGGTCGTCTGCATCGCCGGCTGGATCCCCTCCTGGGCCGTGCTGCGGACCATCCAGGCCTTCCGCCACAAGCCGATGGTCCTCTGGGGATTGAGCGGGTGGCAGTCTGGCGACCGTTTTGTCACGACAGCCGACCAGGCCGGCTCGACCGCCCTGCGCCAGCCGCTGGCCGAGATGGGTTTCCGCTTTGCCTACGTCGTCAACCGCATGAACGAGCCGCCGCCGGTCGACCGGGTCGTCGAAGCCATCGGCGCGGCGTCCACTGCGGCCGCGCTGCGAACGGCCACGATCGGCATGGCGGGCTATGCCGACATGCGCCTCTACGGCACGCGGTACGATGCCGTGAGCCTGAAGCGCGACATCGGTCCCGAGATCGAACACTTCGAATTGCTGGAGGCGGCGCAGGGGATGCAGGCGATTTCCGCCGCTGAGGTCGACGCGCTGGCCGACTCCGTGCGCAAGCGCTGGCGCTTCACCCGCCAGCCGGCGCCGGGCACCGTCGAACAGTCCGTGCGCCTCTTCCTGGCCTTCCGCCGCATCATCGAGGCACGCGGCTATGCCGCCTTCTCGTACAACGACGTGGACGGTGTCAAACGTCTTTTGAATTTCGCGCCGGCGGGAGCGCTCACGCTGCTGCACGACGAGCTGGGCATCCCCTCCGTTCCCGAAAACGACGTGATGGGGTCGGTTACGCAGTTGATGCTGCACCGGCTCACGGGACAGATCGCCGCCTACCTCGAGTTCTACGAGTTCACGCGTAACGGCGCCCTGATGGGGGTGCCGGACTATGTGCCGTCGGAGATCGTCGACGGACCGGTAACGGTGATGCCGAACGCCTTCGGCTCGTTTGGCGAGGGGCTGCTGAACGTTTCGCGGCTTAAGACGGGGCCGGTGACGATGGCCCGTCTCTGCCAGGTCGGCGGGCGCTTCCGGCTACATGCCCTGTTGGCGGAGGCCGAGGCGCCTCCGGCCTGGGAGGAGGCGGGCTGGGCGCCGCCGGCGCCGCAGCTTCCCAGTCTGCATCTTCGCCTGCCCGATCCGGAAGCCTTCCTGCAGCAGGTCATGGGGCAGCACTACATCCTCGTCTACGGCGACCAAATGTCCCTGATCCGCGCTCTCTGCGGCGTGCTGGGCATCGAGCTGATCTGATGCCGTTTACGGAACGATGACGGTGAGAACGACCGCAGGATGCTGGGCGGTGGCCGGGGCGTTGGCCGCGTGCCTGGCGCTGCTGGCGGCGCCGGGATGCGGACGCGCGCCCGCGGGCGGCGGCGGCGGTGTGGAGCCGCGCGTGGTATCGCTGGCGCCGAATCTGACGGAAATCCTCTTCGCCATCGGGGCCGGATCCAATCTGGTGGGCCGTACCGACGTCTGCAACTGGCCGCCCGAGGCGGCCGCGGTGCCGGTCGTCGGGAGTTTTGGCCGACCCTCAGTCGAGGCGGTTTTGCGGCAGCGGCCCACGCTGGTGCTGACGGCGGATCTCGAGGATGAGCGCATCCTCGATCCGCTGACCCGCGCCGGCCTCGCGCACCGGCGCATCGCCTGCGGGACGCTCGACGATATTCCCGCCGCCATACGCGATGTGGGACGACTCGTGCATGCCGGGGCCGCGGCCGATGCGCTGGCCGATCGACTGGCGGGCGAGCTGGCGCGGCTGCGGGCCGAGGCCGGAGCGGCGGCGGACGCCCGGCCGCGCGCCTTTGCCGAAATCTGGGGCGACCCGCTGATGACCGCGGGGCGGCGCTCATTCGTCGCGGAACTGGTGCGCCTGGCCGGCTGCGACAACCTGGGCGACGCCGTCGACGGCGACTATGTCGCGGTCTCGCCGGAGTGGGTCATCATCCGCGATCCCGAGATCATCTTCTGCCTCTATATGGCGGAGGGGACGCAGGCGGTGCAGCGCGTGGCCGGACGTGTTGGCTGGCAGGCGGTGAATGCCGTCCGCCGCGGCACGGTCTTCGACGGCTTCGACGCGGATATCCTCTTCCGTCCCGGACCGCGCGTGCTGGAGGGGGTCGCCGCCCTGCGTGCCCGCGTCGCGCAGAGCCGGGAGGCGCTGCCATGAGGCTGGAGATTCCCCTGCCCGCGTGGTTCAGCGCGTGGTCGGCCGCTTTGCCTGCGCGGCTTGCGGACGATGCGGCGGCCATGGATGTGGCGCTGGCGGCGTGCCGCCGCAACATAGAGGCGCGCACCGGCGGCCCCTTCGGCGCGGTGGTGACGGACGCGGGGACGGGGCAAATCCTCGGGGTGGGAGTGAACCTGGTCGTCAGCGGGCGCGCCTCGTTCCTGCACGCCGAGATCCTCGCGCTCACGCTGGCGCAGCGCCGGGCCGGGTGCGACAACCTGTCGGTCGGCGGACGCGCGGCCACGCTCTATGCGACCGCCGAACCGTGCGCCATGTGTTTGGGGGCGATTCCCTGGAGCGGCGTGAGCCGGCTCGTCTGCGGCGCGCGCGACGCCGACGTCCGCGCCATCGGTTTCGACGAGGGCGACAAGCCGTCGGACTGGGAGGCGGCTCTCCGCCGCCGCGGGATCGCCGTCACGCGGGACTGCATGCGGGCCGAGGCGGGCGCGCTGCTCGCGCGCTACGCGGCGGAGGGCGGTGTGCGCTATGGACTGCGCGCTTGACCCCCCGCGCGGGCGCCTGGCCCCGAGTCCCACCGGCGCGTTGCATCTGGGCAATGCCCGCTCCTTCCTGATCGCGTGGCTGAGCGTGCGCAGCCGCGGCGGCACCCTGATCCTGCGCATGGAGGACCTGGACCATCCCAAGGTCAAGCCCGGCGCGGCGCAAGCGGCGCTCGATGATCTGCGTTGGCTCGGACTTGACTGGGACGAGGGGCCCGATGTGGGCGGCCCCTGCGCGCCCTATGTGCAATCGGAGCGGGTGAAATTTTATGCGGCCGCCCTGCGGGAATTGCAGCGGGGCGGACACGTCTACCCGTGCGTCTGCACGCGGCGCGACGTCGAGCAGGGTCAGTCGGCGCCGCATCTGGACGATCTCTCGCCGCGCTATGACGGCACTTGCGACGGGCGCTTTGCCGGTTACGGGGAGGCCCTGCGGGCGCGTCTGGCCGTGGCCGGGGAGCAGACCGTAGTCTCGCCCAACCAATGGCCCGCGTGGCGTTTCCGGGCGCGGGGAGCGACCCGCTTTTCCGACGGCCTCCGCGGCGAGCAGCAGGGAGATGTCGGCACGGCGGAGGGTGACTTCGTCATCGCGCGTCACCCGCAGGGCGCGGGCTACATGCTGGCCGTGGTGGTGGACGACGCGGCGATGGGCATCACCGAGGTCGTGCGCGGCGACGACCTGCTGCCGGCCACGCACCGCCAGTTGCTGCTATACCGGGCGCTGGATCTCGCGCCGCCGCGTTTCTGCCATGTGCCGCTGGTGGTGGGCGAAGAGGGGCGGCGGCTCGCCAAGCGGCATGGCGACACCCGGCTGTCGTCGCTGCGGGAGCGGGGGTTCACGCCGCAGGCCATCGTCGGGCTGCTGGCCTGGTGGTCCGGCTGGGCGGCGTGGGGCGAGGCACTGACGCCGCGGGAACTGATTCCGCGCTATGACCTGAGCCGGCTGCCGCGGCAACCGGCCGTGCTTGACGCGCGCGTCCGGGCGTGGCTGGGCTAGAAGCGGAAGTTCAACGCGGCGTTGAGCACCTTGTCGTCCTCGAAGGCCTCGTAGCCCAGGCTCAGCGTGGCCTTCCGCGTGAGGTAGATGTCGAGCCCGCCGGTGATGCCGACCGTGGCGCCGGTGAGTTCCACATCGTTCTCATTGTCGAAGCTGATGTCGTTGTAAACGGGGCCGAAGAAGACCCCGATGGCTTCCGGCCAGTAGCGCTTGTTGCCGATCAACTCGTTGACCACGCTCAGCGTGATGGTGCCGTAGGTCTCGACGTAGTCGTTGTCCCATCCGTTGATTTCCGGGCTGGCGGCGCTGATCTGGGCCAGCGCCTGCAGGCGCAGGCGGGTTTCCAGCGTCAGACTGCTAAGCAGGTCGTGATCGAGCAGATTGGCCCAGATGCCGCCGCCGTACTCCAGGGAGGGATCGTTGTCGCCCGCCCAGGGTTCGACTTTGGCGGTGACGGTGCCCAGGAAGCCGTAGACCGAGACCCAGGATAACAGGTCATGGCCGAGATGCATGGAGAACTTGTTCTGCTTGAGCGCCGACGAGTCGGAGTTGTTGACCTCGCGGTCGGCGTAGCGGTAGAAACCGCCGAGGTGCCAGCCGCCCAGGTTGTCCGCCGCCAGCAGGTAATGCGTGCCGGAGGCCTCGGCCGCGCGGGGGGATGCCGAGGCCTGGACAGTCACCAGACCAAAGGCCCCGAGCAGAGATGCCAGAAGAATCGAGCTTGATTTCATGTGTGCCTAATCCTTACAGTTACGCCTACGAAGCCGACGACCTCGTCGTGTCAGAGCACAATTACTGCTGAACGAGGTAATATGCTATCGTATCGCCGTGAAAAGACAAGGAGTTTCGTCGTGAGGCACATGATTTTCATTTCCGGGAGCCTGTCGGTCCTGCTGCTTTCGGGGTGCTTCGAGCACCGCGAGGCGCCGGAGCGGCTGGTGTCGGCCACGGGCATCGAGGCGGCGCGGCAGATGCGCGCCACCGTCCAGAAGGTCGACCTCGGCGGCGCCAGACTGGACCGGCTTCCCGAGGAACTCGCGGAGATGCCGCGGCTAGAGTGCCTCCTGCTGCGCGGCGCTGAGGCCGCGGATTTCGGGGTGCTGCCGCGGATCACGGCCCTGCGGATGCTCGATCTGGCGGCGATGCGGCTGGCGCAGGTGCCCGAGGAGGTGACGCGCCTTGCGAAGCTGCAGATGCTATACCTCTCCGACAACGCGCTCACGAACCTGCCGCCGGCCCTGGGCATGCTCGGCAGCCTGACCTACCTGAATCTCGACCGCAACCGACTGGCGGTTCTGCCGCAGACGCTGGGCGACCTGCGCGCGCTGCGCTGGCTGCGCCTAAACCAGAACCAGCTCGCCGCCCTGCCCGAGGCGGTCGGCTCGCTGGCGCAGCTCCAGCGGCTCTACCTGCGCGACAACCGCCTGCGGTCGCTTCCGGAGGCGCTGGCGAAGTGCTCCCTGATCGAGGATCTGGCGCTTTCAGGCAACCAGTTGGACGCCTTTCCCGAGCTGCTGACCCGCCTGCCCCGGCTGCGCAACCTCGACTTGAGCGGCAACCCGCTGGCCACGTTCCCGGAGGATGAAGCGCTCGCCCGTATGTCGGCGCTCCGCCTGCTTACCCTGACCCGCTGCAACGTCAGGCCCGAAATGCGGGAACGCCTGCGCGCCGCCCTGCCCAAGTGCCTGATCACGTTCTAGGGAATAATCCACAATTCCACCGGTGCTTGCGGTCGACAGCTTTTCCATCTGCGCCATCTGCGTTTCAATTCATTCGCTTTCTGCCGGGACACGCATCACGTTTCACGCGTTTCACGTTTCACGCATCACGTTTCACGCATCACGTTTCACGCTTCACTTTTCCCCGGCACAGAACCTGCTACATTCTGGCAGGTTACCATGGGGCGCGAGTGGAACGCCGTGTTCCCATGTTTTTTTTGAACATTCTCACACCCGACAGTGTTGCCTAAAATGCGAGCCAATCCTTTCTTGCTACTCCCGCTCGCCGTCCTGCTGCCCTGCGTCGCGCTGGCGGCGGAGCCGGCGGCAGCCACCGGCGCGGCGCCGTCCGCGCCCGCAAACGGAAGCAATTGGATCCAGCGTCTGGAACTGGCCGACAGCGAGGCGCTGGGCGACTTCGCCATGCGCTGGAACGACAGGGGGGCCGTCGTGCGCCTCTCCGACGCCTCGGGAAGCACCAGCCTGGTATGCAATCTCAGGCGGCGGCGGAGCTTCTGGCGCGGTACGCCGCGCGCGGTTTTCGACGCCGCCTTCGGCGAAGGCACCCTCGTCACGGCGATGCTGCCCAACTCCAACTCGGTCGCGACGGTCGCGCTGCGCCGGTCGCGCCAGCGCTGCACGCTCTTCGTTGACGGACAGCCGGCCCTCGGTTTTCCGGATGTCTGGCCGGGAGCCATCGCGCTCGCGATTCCCGCCGCCGCGCTTCCGGAACCTGCCGGGGAAGCCTTCGCGCAGCGGTTGGGGCGGTTTACCTTCAATGATAATTTCCTGATCGATCCGGACTCTCCCCAGGCCCTCAAGCACTGGGAAAAGGTCTCCGGCGACTGGGGGCTCCATGCGGTCACCGGCACGGTCGTGGGAACCGCGCGCGGCGCGCTCAAGCGCTTTCCGAAGCCCGAGCGCAGCCCCAACTTCTACAGTCTCGAGGGACGCGGCGCCCACGCCGCGATCCTCGCGGGCGAGTCCTTCTACAATCACTACACCTACCGTGCCTCGGTGCAGCACAACGCCGGCACCAACGGCCTGCTCTTCCTGGTCACCGACCAGGGCACCGGACACGCCTTCACCGTCCAGACCGATCCGATCAGCGGCTGTCTGATACTCGCCCTCTGGAACCGCACTCCCGTCGGGAAAGGGCTCGGCGACCTGGTCGAGGCCGTCGCGACCGACTGCGTGCCCGGGCAGTGGATCATGCTGGAGGTGCGGCTCTTCGAGGATTGCGTGGTGTGCCTGGCGGACAACATCGAGGTGCTCCGCCGCCGTCTCGCGATGCCGCCCGGCGGGCGCTTCGGACTCTACAGCCATGCGCCCGGCGGCACGCGCTTCGACGATGTCCGCGCGCACACCCACACCGAAATGCCGATCGACACCGCGGAAGATCTGTCCTTCTGGACGCGCGCGCGGAGCCCCGGACTCGAAGCCCGCGATGGACCGCTGACCGGCCTGGAGCCCTCCGACATCCCATTCTCCGGCAAGGCGCATCT
>CAYPJN010000133.1:0-2092 GCA_964411055.1 uncultured Lentisphaerales bacterium
CTGTCGCGCTGCAGGCACACCGAGGACATTGGACAAGACAAAATGCGAAGAACCGAACCAGTTTGCATTGCGACCTTTTCGAGTGAAATCGAAGCAGAGCTTGCCAAGGCGAAACTCGAGATGAAAGGCATCGCGGCTTTTATTGCAAAAGACGATTGCGGTGGAATGCGTCCCCATTTGCAGACCATATTGGGCGTCCGTCTTATGGTCAGTGACAAAGTGGCAGTTGTTGCACAACGCCTTCTGCATGAAAAGAATGAAGAAACCGACGACACCAACTGAGCTGGTCGCGCCGTTGGTGCGATGCGACGTTGTGAAGCAGAGATGAAAGTGAATCCGACACCGACAACAAAGTTGTTCCGGAGCGCATGGGCGGTTGCTACAGTACCGCACTAACTTATGACTCTTACCGCTTTTCTGCTGGTGCTGTGCTCCGCAGTTCTCCATGCATCCTGGAACTTCCTGAGCAAGCGGGCTGTGCCGTCGCTCGCATTCTACGGGCTTGCCAGCGCGACAGCAGCCTTGATCTGGGCCGCTTCCCTGCCCTTTCTCGATCTTGATCCCAGCGCTCCGCCCCCGCTATTCTGGGGACTCTGTGCCGCGAGCGCGGGATTTGAGTACATCTACTTTACCGGTCTGACCCACGCCTACCGCCGCAGCGACATCTCGTTTGTCTATCCCATGGCGCGCGCCGTGCCGGTTCTTTTGACGGCAGTCATCACCCTGTTGGCCGGTTTTGGCAAGGCGCCGACGGCACCGGCCCTCCTGGGAATGGTGATCCTGACGGGCGGCTGCCTGCTGATGCCGCATACCGACTGGCGCACATTGAGCTTCGCCCCCTACCGCAACGCCGTGATGCTGTTCATCCTTCTGGCTGCCGCCGGCACCACCGGGTATACGATCATCGACAGCGAGACGCTGAAACTGCTTGGCAGAGCATGGCCGCAGACGGGGAACGTGGTGCGGGCGGTATTTTTTCTCTTTCTGATGGAGACGGGGCTGAGCGTCATGCTCCTGGCAACCACCGCCTTCAGCCGCGCCGAGCGGGCGGCCTTCCGCCGGCATTTCGGAAAGACGGGCTCGCCTATCCTCTCGGGAGTTTTTTCCTCAAGCGCCTACGTACTGGTGCTGCTGGCGATGGGATTTGTCAGCAATGTCAGCTACCTCCAGGCATTTCGCCAGATTAGCCTGCCGCTGGGTGTACTGGCGGGCATCTTCCTGCTGCGCGAGAGGCCGGGGGCGCCGCGGATGACCGGGATCGTCCTGGTGCTGGCGGGCCTCGTCCTGGTTGCGCTGGGGTAGGCCGCGGCCCCACAATCCATTGCTTGCTTCCCGCTTCCGCTCCCTCTACTATCATTACGATTCATGGTGATAGCCGGGAACAGCTCAATCACTTGTTCGACAAAAAAATGAAATGAAACCTGGCGGGTTCGCCTTCCGGTTAGGCGTAACGTCTGCACCATTCTCCCTGCGCCCCGTAGCGCAAGCGACGCAAGCGCCCGCCCGCCCACATCCCTCCGTCCAGCCCCCTCCAGCCGCCTCCCCGTCCGGCCCCCGTCTCTCCTTCGCGTCCTTCGTGGTGACACGCCTCCCCACCAACCATCAACCATCAACCACCAACCAAGAACCAAGGACCACGGACCAGTTTGCCCCCCCGCGCCTGCTCGACAGGGCGCCGTAAATCGCGTATGCTGCGGCATCATTTTCGATGGGAAAAACATGGAATTTTACAAAGAACCGGCCCGCGATGTGCCTGTTGTCGACGAGGTCGAAGTGCTTGTTGTCGGCGCCGGCCCGGCTGGTTGCGGTGCGGCCCTGGCCGCGGCGCGGCAGGGCGCCAAAACCCTGCTGGTCGAGCAGTTCAACTGCGTCGGCGGGATGGCCACGAGCGGCCTGATGTCCAATTTCAGCGGTTCGCCACAGTCGCCCTTTGTCCGCGAGCTGCTTGATGCCATGGAGCAGCACGCCCCGGGCTGCGCCGTGGACGGGTGCCGGCCCAATGGCCGCGCCATCCGCCACGAAGCGCTTAAGTCGGTGCTGCTGCGGAAGCTGGTCGAGGCCGGTGTCGGTCTCCGCCTCTACACGTTCGCCT
>CAYPJN010000133.1:2165-6952 GCA_964411055.1 uncultured Lentisphaerales bacterium
GGATCAAAGGAATCGTCTGCGAAAGCAAGACGGGACGCCAGGCCATCCTGGCCCGGGTCGTGATCGATTGCACCGGCGATGGCGACATCGCGGCGCGCGCGGGCGCCGCGTTTCAGCGCGGCCGCGAGGAGGACCAGGTCTGCCAGCCGGTGACGCTGATGTTCCGCGTCGGCGGAGTGGACTACGCGCGCGCCGTCTTTCCGCCCAGCTTTGAATCGTACGTGCAGATCCCGAAGGGCGAGATCCAGGCCCTCGGCAAGTCGCATCTGCCCTTTCCGGCCGGCCATGTGCTGCTATACCGCACGGCGCTGCCCGGCGAAGTCTGCGTCAACATGACCAACGTCATCGGCATCGACGGCACGCGTGCCGAGGATCTGACCCGCGCCGAACTCGTCTGCCGCGAGCAGATGGACGCCATCGTCCTTTTCCTGCGCGACTTCGTGCCGGGCTACGAGAACTGCTTTCTCGTCGCTTCGGCGCAGGGAGTCGGCGTGCGCGAGACGCGCCACTTCAAGGGCTGCCGCACGATCACGGCCGAGGACATCCTCGATGCCCGTGTCTTCGACGACTGGATCGCCGCGCGCAACGCCTTCAATTTCGACATCCACAACACCAAGGGCCACGGTCTGGACGCCAACGGCGCGCAGCGCGCCTTCCGCTCCAAGGGGGAATACACGATTCCCTACGGCGCCTGCGTCCCGGAGACGGTCGAGGGCCTGCTGCTGGCGGGGCGCAACATCTCGGGCACGCACAAGGCGCACTCGAACTACCGAGTGATGTCCATCTGCCTCAACATGGGCCACGGCGTCGGCACGGCCGCGGCGGTCGCCGTCCGCGATGGCGTGCTGCCGCGCCACGTCGAAATTGGGAAAGTGCAGGCGCGCCTGCGTGAGGCGGGCGTCACACTGGCCTGACGGCGTCACGTCGCTTCCATTTGATATAACGCATGTCTTCCCGCCGCATCAGCGCTTCGGTCTTCACGAACTACTTCCTGCTGTTCGCCAGTTGGGCCGTCTTGTCGCCCTATCTGCAACTCTACCTGAAGGCGCGGGGGCTGGCAGAATCGCGGATCGGGCTGCTACTCGGCCTCATGGAGATCGCCGGCGTCGCCGGACCGCTGGTCATCGGCCGGCTGGCAGACCGGCGCTGCGCCTACCGCGCCCTGCTGGCCGCGGGCTTCCTGATTCCGGTCGCCGTTCTCGGGGCGATGGAGACGACGCGCTTCTTTCCCGCCTATGTCGCCGGCATGCTCGTCGTCGGCTTCACCTATCGCGCGGTCATCCCGCTGCTCGACTCGCTCGTGAGCCGTCTGCTCCCATATCCCGACCGGCAGTACGGGCGCCTGCGGGTGGCTGGAAGCTTCGGGTTCATAGCCATCTCCGTGGTGCTGCAGGCCACCGGATGGGTGACGGGCGAGACCTCGCGCCCCATCCTGATCGCTTTCGGGGCGACCGCCGCATGCGCGGCGGCCGCGGTGGCGCTGATTCCGCCCGCCGCGCAGAGCCGGCAGGAACGGCGCAACGGCACGCGTGCCGAACTGGGCGGCGGATTCGACGCCGCCTTCTGGGCGATCATCGGCATCATCTTCCTGGGCCGGTTCGGCATTGGGGCCTACTACGCCTTCTTCTCGCTCTACCTGAAGCAGGCCTTTCCCGGCAGCGGTGTCAGCCTGCTCTGGGCGATCGGGCCGCTGGCGGAGATCGCCACCATCTGGTACTCCGGCGCGCTGATCCGCCGCTGGGGCCTGCGCGCGATGTTCATCGTCTCCCTGGGGGCCGTCACGCTGCGTCTGCTGCTCTTCGTGGCGGCGCCCAACCTCGCCGTGGTGGCCCTGGCGCAGATCCTGCATGCCTTCACCTTCGGCACGTTCCACACGACCGCCGTCTCCTTTGTGAACGCCAAGATCGAACCCTCGCGCCGCGGCACGGGCATGGCCATCTACAATGCCGTGGGCATCGGTCTGGCCACGTTTCTGGCGAGTGCCCTCGGCGGCTATGTGATCGAGGCGCATGGATTCGTCGCCCTGTTCATGGGCTATGCCGGCGTTCCCGTCGTCGGCATCGTGGCGCTGCTCTTCCTGCGGCGCGCCTTTGTCGCGGGAAGTCGTTTGTGAACGGCGCGGGCTGCGGGCGGGAACGGAGATGAGCATGCGGGCAACCACGGAAAGCATGGATCAGAAGGCGGCGCCCAACTATCCCCAGTGGACCGGCACGTTTCCCGTGCGGTCGGCGGACCTGGGCGCCGATGGATGCGTCGGCCCGGCGACGCTGATCGGTTTCCTGCAGGAGGGCGCGGCGGGCCATGCCCGGCAACTGGGGGTCGGACTGCAGGCGCTGCAGGCCGTCGGCCGCACCTGGATGCTGGCGCGGATGCGCGTGCTGTTCCTGGGCCGGCCGGGCCTCGACGACTGCCTCTCAGTGCGCACCTGGCCGACGGGCGCGCGGGGGGTTCTCGCGTACCGCGACTACGAGGGCCGCAACGTGGCCGGGGAACTGATCGTCAAGGCGGTCAGCGAGTGGGTGCTCGTCGATGTCGCGCGGCTCCGCATCGCGCGGCTGACGCCGGAGATCGTGGCGCTCGCGCCGCGCGAGACGCCGCGCGTCGAACTGCCCGAGCCGTACGCGGCGGCGCCGGGTTGGACTCCGGAATGGCAGACGCAACTGCGCGTGCGGCGCGCCGATCTGGATGTCAACCGGCACGTGAACAACGTGCACTACGTCGAATGGCTCTTCGAGCCGTTGACGACGGCGTGGCTGTCGCGGCGCCTGACGCGGGTGGAGATCGCCTACAAGACGGCCGCCGTGCACGGCGACACCGTCGTCAGCGCCGCCGCCTTGGTCGACGCCTCGACCATGATGCACCGGCTCACACGGCAAGCCGATGGCGCGGTTCTGGCCGAGGCGGCGACCGGCTGGGAAGGGTAGCCGGCGTCCGGCTCACTCCTCCTTCTTCCGCCACTGCTCGATCCAGGCCTGCGCCTGCGCCTTGCCGCCGAGCCCGAAGGCCAGTCCCACGGCGATCGCGGCGCCGCCAAGCAGGGCCGACACGGCGATCATGACGATCTCCTCGCCGATGCCGAACTGTTCGAGCGCCATGCTGAAGCCCAGCAGGAACACGGCGTAGCGCGTGACGCCGGACAGCAGCGCTGCATTTGGATTCGCACCGAGCGCGCCGGTGACCAGCCCGCTCAGGTAGCGCCCCAGGCTGAGGGCGGCCATCAGGATGACCAGGCCGACCACGAGGTTCGGCAGGTACTCGACGAGTTTCCGCAGCAGCCCGGCCAACTGGTCGAACTGCAGCGACGCGGCGGCCTGCTGCGCGGTAATCAGGATGATGATCACCGCCACCGCTGCACCAATGATGGTCGAGATCGGCTTCTGCCCCGGTTTGGCCGCGAGGAAATCCAGGCCGATCCGCTCGGGCAGCCGGTCCAAACCGATGCCGGCCAGGAGACTCTCAACGAGCGAGCGGACGACGCGCGCCACGACGCAGCCGATGATCACGATGATGGCGGCCACGAGCAGCGCGGGCACGCCCGCCAGGATGCTCTGCAGGGTGGCCTTCATCGGATCCGAGAGCGTTTTGATGCCGAGGCTGTCAACGGCGGATACCAGAATCGGAATCAGAATGAAGAAGTAGGCGATCTTGGCGGCGATCTGGGAGAGCTTGTACTCGCCCAGCATCTTGCCGATGCCCAGCTTCTCGGCCCCCGTGTCGGCGCCGCTGGCCGCGAGGAAGTTGCCTACCACTTCGCGCACGATGCCCGCCACGATGCGTCCGACCACGAAGATGATCGCGGCGGCGAAGAGGTTGGGCAGGAAGTTGAGGGTCTTGGCGAGCATCGCCTGGAGCGGAGCGACCAGGGCCTGCTGGCCGAGCGCCTGCAGGAAGGGCGGCACGCCGAACAGGAGGATGATGTAGAATACAAGGCGGCCGATCATGACGCTGGGCGGCGTGGTCCCGGCTTCGCCTTCGGCGGTCGGGCAGGCGAGATGCCGCGCGGCGCGGCTGTCGAACTTGATGGCGGCCAGCAGCCGTGTGATGCCCATGCGGGCCAGGGAGGCCAGCACCCAGTAGACCAGCAGGATGGCGGCGGCCTTGATAAGGTTGGGGATGGCGTTGAAAATCCGGCTGACGATGTTCTGCAACGGAGCAGCGACCATGCCCAGGTTGAGGGCATTGAAAAAGGCGACAAAGCCGAAGAGCAGCAGCAGCCACTTCACGGCGCCGCCGGCCAGGCCGGCCAGCGAACGAGTGGTGCCGTCGGCCTGCTTAAGCATCCCCTCCAGACCCCAGTCGCGCACCGCCCGGTCGTCGATCTTAGTCAGGTTCAGCAGCTTGCGCACCGCCGCGCCGGCGACGATGCCCGTCACCCAGAAGGCCAGCAACAGCAGCACGCCCTTGAGTACGCCTGGAGCGGCGGCGGCCAGACGCTGCCAGACAGGCACCAGCACCTCCCGCCACAGCTTGCGCCCCTGGTCGATACCCTGTCGGCCGCCCGCGTGCAGCGTGCCGCCGAATTCCGCGGTGGCCTCGCCAACCGCCTGCACGCTCTTGCGCCCCGTCGACACCAGTCCGCCGCTCTCGCCAGACTGGGCTTCGGTCGCCGGAGTGTCGGCGCTATCCTGCGCGAAGCTCTGCGCCCACAGGGGCGCGATGACCAATCCCGTCACTAGGATGCCAGAGAGTATCCTGCTTTTGATTGTACCTTTTGACATGAAAACACATCCTTCCCTGGTTTTCGGGCAGCTCCGCAAACGACACAATGCCGTATACATGCCACCAAG
>CAYPJN010000134.1:0-1424 GCA_964411055.1 uncultured Lentisphaerales bacterium
GCAGGTCTGCCGGTTCCTGGTGCCCGGGCTGGTGGTCGGCGGCGCGTACAACTTCGTGGTGCAGGACGAGGTCAACCAGTTCTGGGAGGCGTACAACGTGCGGGTGACGCCCTTCGCCGCCGCGATGGTGCGGATGTCGCTGGCGGGCGTGACGCTGGCGTTCAACAGCCTGCCGGAGCGCGAGTACGAGATCCAGTGGGTGCGGCGGCTGGGCGATCCGTGGCAGACGGTGACGAACGTGCTGGCCGACGGCGGGCGCACGACGGTTGTCGTCCCGCATCCCGACCGCTCGTCGCCCTCGGGCTTCTTCCGCATCCGGATGTTGAACACCGATTGATAGGCCCGCTGGAACCGAATGCTTTTCACCACGAAGATCACGAAGGGCACGAAGAACGCTCAACGCTGAACGCTTAACGTTTAACGCTGAAGTGGGGATCACGAAGGGCGCTAAGGGGCAAAGGAGAGAGGAACGCTAAACGCTGAACGCTTAACTCTCAACGCTCATATTTCAGCGTTAAACGTTGGGCGTTCAGCGTTAAACGTTTCGGAGTGGGGCCGGACGTGCCGGACGGCCGGCACGGATCAGCACATCGCGGTCCGGGACGTCCCGCGCCACCGTTTCCTCGCCCGCCGTAATCGTCCGTAATTCTCTCCGTAATCGAGTCCGCCATCAACTACACATTTGGTATGCTCATAATATGAGCTTTCGCAGTAAGTGCGCCGCATGGCAGGCAGTGCTGCTTTTCGCCGCCGCCGCAGCGCTGGCCGCCCCGGGGGAGCCGCTCATGAAACCGGAATGGAGACTACTGACGGACGCGGAAAACCGCGTCATTGTAGACAAAAGCACCGAGCGCCCTTTCAGCGGCCAGTACTACCGCCACACGGAAGCCGGCATCTACACCTGCCGGCGGTGCGGCGCCGCGCTGTACCGCTCGCAGGACAAGTTCGACGCCCGCTGCGGCTGGCCCGCTTTTGACGACGCCGTCCCCGGCGCCGTCCGCCGCAAGCCCGACGCCGACGGACATCGCACCGAGATCCTTTGCGCCACCTGCGACGGCCATCTGGGGCACGTCTTCACGGGCGAGCGTCTGACCCCGCGCAATGTCCGCCACTGCGTCAACTCGGTCTCGATGGACTTTGTCCCCGCCGCCGACCTGCCGCGGGCATTTGGCCGGGCGATCTTCGCCGGGGGATGCTTCTGGGGCGTCGAGTATTTCATGCAGCAGGCCAACGGGGTGCTGCAGGCCACCAGCGGCTTCACCGGCGGCCATCTCGATAACCCGACCTATGAGCAGGTCTGCCGCGGCGGCAGCGGGCACATCGAGGCTGTCGAGGTGCTGTTCGATCCGCGGCAGACGACCTACGAGACGCTCGCGAAGCTCTTCTTCGAGATCCATGACCCGACGCAGATCGACCGCCAGGGG
>CAYPJN010000134.1:1434-6914 GCA_964411055.1 uncultured Lentisphaerales bacterium
AGACAGTCGAGAGGCTCATCGGTCTGCTTGTTGCGCGCGGTCTGGAGGTCGCCACACGGGTCGCGCCCGCGACGCGCTTCTGGCCCGCCGGGGAGCGACACCAGGACTACTACTTCAAGAACGGAAAGACTCCCTACTGCCACCGCCGCGTCAGGCGCTTTGATTGAAGGCGCGGGCCACAACGTCTGGACGCGCACCTACGCCGACAAGCAGAACCTGGAGTGGCTGTTCAACCAGAAGCAGGCTCGCTGACGCGGAGTTTATCTGCAGCCGGTGAACCGGCTGGGCAGGACGCGGCGGCGTATTCGCCTGTGTTTACACAGGTCATCTACTCATCGGCCCAGCGGGTGAAGGCGTGGAGCTCGCGGTTCCATGTGAAGTGCGCTCGGCCGCCGCGGCGCCCGGCGGACCAGGCCGCGGCGGGCGTAGCCTCGGCCACGCCGCTGACCGCCGCCGACGCGGCCGTGATCAGTCCCTCGATCCGTCCCAGCAGCGCCGCCTCGTCGGCCGGCAGCCCGCCCAGGTCGCGCGTGACCGACGTGGCCGTCGCCTGCGTGAAGAAGTTGCCAGTGCGGCGGAAGGCCAGGATGCGCTCCATCAGCCGCAGCGCGGCGCCGGCGTCACCGCCGCCTCCCAGCGTCGTCAGGGCCGCCCGCAGGACGCTCTCGGGCGCCGTGTTGAGGTTGAGGCGCCCCGGCTCCGCGACCGTCACCAGTGGTATGAGCGCCACGCGCACCTCGGGCGACAGGCCCGGCACGCGCGCCAGTTCCTCGATGCAGACAAAGGGGCGGTCGGGCGCGTGCCACGGCTGATCGCGCGTGCCATAGGCCGCGGCCTCGTTGATCGCACCGCGGTCTCCGGCCAGCGTGTCCGCGTCGCGCCAGTCCACGATGCGCCGCGCCAGATCCGCGGCGGCGTCGGCGGGCAGTCCGGCCACCTCGCGGAGCAGTGCGGCCAGCAGCGGCGCCGGCGCCTGGTTGAGCGGGAGCTTGCCGCTCTCGTCTATCGCGGCAACCGTGGCGCCGGGCTCGTCGCGCCAGCCGGTTCCCGAGACGCGCATGATCCAGCCCTCCTCGCGCCGCTCCCACGGTTCGGCGGCCCACACCTCGGCGGCCGCGTCCCAGCCGTTGGTGTCGGGCAGAACGCGCTCGGCCAGCCACCGCAGGGTCGCCTGACGCGAGCCGTCGCGCACCTCGCGGCGGTAGCGGCCGGCTTCCAGCGCGCCGTCCTGTGCGCGAATCCAGGCGCCGAGCGCAAGCGCCAGCATGGTGACCACCGAGACGGCCACGAGCATCATCAGCAGCATGCTGCCGCGGTTGCCGCGGGAAGGGGCGAGCAGCGCGGGGCGGCGGATCATGGCGTGGCCCTCGACAGCTCGACCGGGAAGCAGACACCCTCCGGCCCCGCCCGCGGGCGCAGCCGCGCGCGCAGCGGCGCGTTGGTCGCCGCGGCCCATTCAGCGGTCCACGCCTCGCCGCCGGTCTCCGCGGGCGGCGCATAGTCGAGAGCCGCGGACTCCACGGGCGCGAAACGCGTCTCGCGCGGTGGCTCACCGTCGTCGCCGCCCGCGCGGCGGATGATGGCGTCCGGAGCGAGCTCATACTCCACCGCCGCCAGGCGCGGCATCTCGCCCGCGGGAACCTCGAGCGTCCAGAAGCGGCAGCGGGCGACGTCGCCGGTGAAGCCGAGCGCCGGCTGGACGGCGGCGAAATCGCGTGCGAAGGCGGTGACGAAGGCGTCGGTCGCCGCGAGCCGCCGTGTGCGCGCGACGCCGTGCTCCCAGAGGGCAAAGGATCGCATCAGCAGCGTGGCCGCGGCCCCGCCGACGACCAGCAGTATGGCGGTGGCGACGAGGATCTCGACCAGCGTGAAGCCGGACCGCAGGCGGGTGCGCGGCCTCATGGCGTCTCCCCGCCGGACGGCGCTTCGCGCGGCACCAAAATCAGGAGACGCTCGCCCTTGAAGACGAGTGCCGTGCCGGGGTCGGTAGCCTCAATGGCCATATGCCAGAGCTGGCCGGGGCCGCAGGGGACGGCCGCCGGCGGCGTTTCGCGTAACATGAGGCCGCCGGGCTGGAGCCCTGAGGGTAGGGGTTCGTCAATTCCGGCGCGCACGCGCGCCTCGGCGGCGTCGAGCCTTGCGCGCCCGGCGCGCTCGAGGCGCAACCGCGCCTGCATCCGGTTGGCCGCCGCCAGGTGGGAGCGAAAGGTTCCCAGCACCGGCGCCAGCACCATGGCCAGCAGGGCGCAGGCCAGCAGCGCCTCGACCAGCGAGAAGCCTGCGCGGCGCGGCGTCATGTCATGATCCGGGATGGACGAAGGGTTGGCCCGCCTTGCAGAGCGGGCATTCGGAAGGCTCCCAGACCTGCGGCGCCATCTCCAGCAGGCTGAAGAGCGGCACACCGAAGTCGGCCTGGCCGGCGCTGCGGTCGACGAGCACGGCAACCGCGACGGCGTCGCCGCCGCCCTGGCGCACGAGGTCGATCGTCTCCTGCACGCGGCCGCCGCGGGTCACGACATCCTCGGCCACGAGGTAGCGCGCGCCGGGTTCGATTGCGAAGCGCCGCATGGCCAGGCGCCCGTCGACCTTCTCGGCGAATACCGAGCGCAGGTCGAGCGCGCGCGCCAGTTCGTGGCCGGCGACGATGCCCCCGAGGGCCGGGGCGATGACGCAGTCGAGCGGCCCGGGGGCGGCGGCGGCGACCTTGGCGGCCAGCGCGGCGCAAAGACGCGCGAAGACGCGCGGCTGGCGCTGCAGCAGCGCGCACTGGAAGAAGCGATCGCTGTGGAGCTTCGAGCGAAGTTCGAAATGGCCGCTCAGCAGGGCGCCGGTGGCTTCGAGATCGCGGAGGATTTCCTGGGTCTGCATGGTGGGCGGATCGCCTTTCGTGGTGGTTCAGGAGCGCGCCCGGCGCGCGAGCTGCGGCGCCAGGCCGATGTAGCCGGCGGGTGTCAGCGCGAGTAGACGCGCCTCGTCGTCGGCTGGCAGGCCGAGCGTGCGGATGAAGGCGTGGAGCGTTTCGGCGTCCACGATCCGTCCGCGGGTGAGGGCCTTGAGCCGCTCGTAGGGGGCGGGCAGGCCCGCCCGGCGCATGACGGTCTGGATGGGTTCGGCCAGGAGTTCCCAGGCCTGGTCGAGATCGGCGGCCAGGCGCGCGGGGTTGACGCTGAGCTTGCCGAGCCCCTTCCGCGTGGCGAGCACGGCGAGGAGCGTGTGGCCGAAGGCCGTGCCGGTGCTGCGGATGACCGTCGAGTCGGTGAGGTCGCGCTGCAGGCGCGAGACGGGCAGCTTGCGCGCCAGGTGCCCGAGCAGCGCGTTGGCCAGGCCGAGGTTGCCCTCGCTGTTCTCGAAGTCTATCGGGTTGATCTTGTGCGGCATGGTGGAGGAGCCGGTCTCGCCGGCGACGGCCTTCTGGACGAGGTAGCCGTCGGAGATGTAACTCCAGATGTCGCGGTCGAGCGAGAGCAGCACGGTGTTCCAGCGGCAGAGGGCGTCGAAGAGCGCGGCCATGTTGTCGTGCGACTCGATCTGCGTCGTGAACGGATTCTGGCGCAGTCCGAAACGCCCCTCGATGACGCGCCGCGCGAGGGACTCCCAGTCGACCTGCGGGCAGGCGGCGAGATGGGCGTTGAAATTGCCGACGGCCCCGTTGAGCTTGGCCGTGAGCTCGACGGCGTCGATCTGCCCCGCGAGGTTGTCGAGGCGGTGGACGAAGACCGCCAGCTCCTTGCCCAGCGTGGTCGGCGAGGCGGGCTGGCCGTGGGTGCGCGCCAGCATGGGCTGCGCGGCATGGTCGCGGGCCATGGCGGCCAGCGCGGCGGTCAGGTCGCGCTGGGCGGCGCGCAGGACGGCGAGTCCGTCGCGGAGCATGAGGGCGTGGGCGACGTTGTTGATGTCCTCCGAGGTGCATGCGAAGTGCACGAACTCCGCGCGGCCGGCCAGCGGGGTGCCCGCCAGCTTCTCCTTGAGGGCGTATTCGACGGCCTTGACGTCGTGGTTGGTGGTGGCTTCGATGGCTTTGACGCGCCGGGCGTCGTCCGGCCCAAAATCGGTGGCAAGGTTATCGAGCCAGGCGCGCTCGGCGGCGGCCAGCGGCGGCGCCTCGGGGATGCCGGGCTCGTCGCAGAGGGCTTCGAGCCAGGCCACCTCCACCAGGAAGCGGCGCTTGATCAGTCCGAACTCGGAGAAGATCGCGCGCAGGGGGGCCATGCGGCCGGCGTAGCGTCCGTCGAGCGGCGAGAGGCTGAGGAGTGCATCGTGCGTTTCGTCCATGTCGTTTCCAATCGCGGCGGATACGGCTCCGCCACGGACACACAGTTTAGCGCAATCTGCCGCCCGCGAAAAGCGCTACACCTTCTGGATAAGGTAGTAGATTGTCGGGAAGTCGCCGCCCAGAATGAAGCTAAGCTTGCCGTCGGCGTTCTGCTCCGCGACGGGCCCGCAGATCATGCCCTCGCTGTTGATGCCGGAAATCTTTAGTCCGGTCAGTGAGGTGTCGAGCTCGATGTCGGCCTCGATCACCTCGGCCAGGATCGGCGCGTGCCCGCGGCTGTACTGCAGCGTGTGATTGCTGTTGTAGGTGGCCCCGGTGTTGTCGGCGCGCCCCACGGCGGTCATGAGGATGTTGTCGCTCGACGCCAGTGGCGCGTCGGTCAGCGAGCTGAGGACGATGACCGCGAAGTCGGACCGGCAGCGAATACGCAGGCCCTGGAGCGCGATCGTCCCCGCGCCGCCGATGAAGCCGTAGGCCGCCTTGGTGCGTGGCGTGTCGATCGTGGCGTAGCGCTCCTTGATGTTGCGGTAGAGCTCGCCCGTGTCGGAGCGCAGCTCCTGGGCCGTTTCGGGCACGATCCGCTCGTCGATCCGCACCTGCCGCGGCGCGGTGGCGGGCGCGCCGGGCAGGCGCAAGCCGATCTTGCAGGTCTCGGACGCGCCGTGCAGCGCCGTGCAGGCCCAGCCCCCGATCAGGTCATGGTCGTCGGCCTTGCCGGTCTGGTCGGCCATCCGCAGGCCGGGCAGGACAACCTCCGTGGCCGTGGCCGACGCCTGCACGTCGCCGCGGCGCAGGATGAGGGCCGCGTGGTAGAAAAGGCCGAACTTGGCCGGGTCGTTGAAGGTGTCGAAGACCCCGCCGCGGTAGGGGATGCCCGCCAGCGCGTCGCTGGTCACCGGCAGGGCGATCATGTCCGAGACCTCACGGCAGTCGTAGCGGTAGGTGTGGATCGCCGTGCCAGACCAGCCCTGCAGAGCCGACACCGCCGCCAGGTTCAGCACGCTCTCGGCGCGCCACTCGTTGGGCCAGGGATGGTCCCATTCGGAGACGAAGAAGGGGCGGTCGAGAACGCGCATCATCGAGAGGCCGGTATACCAGGGATCGAGGTGCCCGAGCATCGACTCGGTCATTACCCGCTTCTCGTAGGGCTTCCAGCCCCAGTTGTAGAAGTAGGTGTGGCTGTCCATGAAGGGGAACTGGCGCTGGG
>CAYPJN010000135.1:0-6869 GCA_964411055.1 uncultured Lentisphaerales bacterium
GGCGCTCTGCGACGAGGCGCCGGGGCCGGTGGCCCACCTGATGCGCATGGCGATCACGCACCGCGACGAGCCGCGCGAGATGCTGCGGCAGGTGCTCGACAACGCCGGGCATGCGGAAATCTCGCGCATGGAGCGGCGCCTCGGGGTGCTGGCGACGATCATCCAGATCGCGCCGCTGCTGGGCCTCCTGGGCAGTCTGCTGGGGGTGCTCGAGACGGTCCTGGTGCTGCGCGGCCAGGCTCCGCTCGTGCAGTCGGTCGACGTGACGGGAGGTCTGGTGCGCGCCCTGATCGTCTCAATCGCGGGTCTGATGGTGGCGGTGCCCGCCCACGTGATGTTCAACCTGCTGGCGATCCGCATCGACCGCATCGTGCTCGACATGGAGCAGGCCAGCGGCGAAATCGTCTCCTTCATGGGGCGCCAGGCCGGCCGCGCCGGGCTCCCGGAGAGCACGCAAGGCGGGTGAAGCCATGCCCAGGCGGACTAGCGAACGGGGATACTGGAACACTGGAGGGCTGCGGGCGCGCTTCCAGACGCGCAGCCGCCTGGTCAACGGCTTTCTGCAGGCCGTGCCGTGGATCAACTTCGCGGTCGTGCTGGCGCTCTTCCTCGCGCTGTCGGGCCGGCTGACCCTGCATCCCGGCGTGGTATTCGAGCTGCCCCGAGCGAGTTTCCGCGAGGGGCTCCAGCGCGGCCTGACGCTGGTGATGCTCCGGGCGCAGCGTCCGCAGGGCGCGGAAACGCTGGTCTTTTTCGACGACGTGCGCTACCAGATCGGCGTGCCGGAGCAGGGCGCGCAACTGCGCGACGAACTGGCGCGCGCGGCGGCGCTTCCGGACGGGCGCCAACTGCTGCTGCTGGCCGACCGGCGCGTGCCGCACGGGGATGTCATGGATCTGGTCAATCTGGCAAGGTCGGCCGGCATCCAGCGGGTCAACGCGGCCCTGAAACCCGAATGAAGACGCGGCGGACAGCGGGCGGCACGCGCGGCCAGGCCGGGCCGCAACCGGCGCCTCGGGGCTACCGGCTGCGCCGGGAGCGGCTTGGCGAGTGGGCTGTGGCCGTGGTTCTCCTGCTGATGGTGATCCTGTGGTTCTGCTGGCCGGCCGGCAGCTACCGGATGCGCGTGCCGCCGCGCCTGCCGGAGCCCGGGGCGGCCTACGTCGTCGCGGAGCTCTCCGGCAATCCACTTCTGCACCGTCCCGACGGGCTGGCGCATCAGGGACCGTACGGGGTGGGCACGGAGCCGGTCTTCTCCCTGTTGCCGGCGGCGCCCCCGCCGCCGCCCCCGCCGGCCTACGCCGAACTGGCGGTCGTCGCGCCCGCGCCGCCTTCGCCGCGCGCGTGGCGCCTGGTGCCACTGCCGCTCGTGGAGGGGGCGCCGCCCGATCCGCTGCCCGCGGTCCCGGCCCCCCGCGCGCAGATCGTCCGTATGTCGCCGGCTTTGCGCGCGGCCGGTTTCCGGTTTGCGGCGCCGTCAAGTGTCACCGGCGGCGTGGGGCGCGTGCGCTTCCAGGTGCTGCTGGGGCCGGACGGAAGGGTGGCCGCGCTGCTGAACGAAGAGCCGGAGACTGCGGATAGCGTCCGGCTGGCGTGGCGCCGGGCGCTTCTGCTCGGCACGGGCACGACCAACGCCTTGGGGACGGTCGAGGCCGAGTGGTAGGAATCGCGCCTCGGCGCGAGACGCGTTTCAGGGTTCAGGGGGCAGGGTTCAGGGTTCAGGGGTAGCGATTGCATTCGACTGCCATCGATTGCCATCGATTGCAATCGCGTGCTGTCGATGGACGCCGGGTAGCGGTTCTACTCCGCGTCAGTTTCGTCCGTTCCGTCAGCCTCGTCCGTCTCGGACGGTGCGGTCGGCGCCGCTGCGGAGGCGAAGCCGAGGTCCTCGAGATTCCACTGCATCCAGTCCTCGAAGATCGCCGTCCGGCGGCGGCGTGCCAGCATCTCGCGGGCCTGGGGCCGTACCATCTCGGCGGTCAGTGGATCGCCGGGCTGGCGGTCGGCGATGTAGACCAGCAGGGCGCCGCGGAAGACGGGAATCGGCTCGGAGAGGTCGCCCTTGCGCAGGCGCATGGCAACGGGGATCACTGCCTGGGCGTCCGGGAAGTCGGCCCGGCCGGCCGCCTGAACAGCGAAGGTGTAGCCGGTGCTGACGTTGAGCGCCTGCGCGGCGGCGGCGGCCTCGAAGGTCTGGCCCTGCGCAAGGGCCTCCGCCAGGCGGGCGCGGGTTTCATCGCCGAGGCTCTTGAAGGCCTTGTCGCGCGCGTGGGCGAGGGCCATGGGACGCGCCTGGTCGACGACGTCCTCGAAGGCCGGCGTGTAGGCGGGGCTGTTGGTCCAGGCCATGAGCAGGTAGACCTTCTCCTTGCCGGAGACCACCGCGTAGCGCGAGTCGAGGCGCAGGGGATCTAGATCGAAGGCCGCGTTGCGGAACTCCTCCTGGGCCTCGGGCTCGATGCCTGGCACAAAGCCGTCCTCGGCGAAGAGCGGCGTGCTGGCCACCACCATCCGGCGCGCCTGGGCGCGCCAGGCGAACTGCTTGAAGTCCTCCATGGCCAGCGACGCCATGAAGGCGGCGACGTTGGTCGATGCGGCGAAGCGCGCCTCCTCGAGCGTCAGCTCGGCCACGATCTCGCCGCGCACGGCCTCCAGCGGCAGCGTCTCCGTCGTGTCGTTGGTGGAGGGCCGGGTGTAGCGCGAGAGGTTGCCCTCGTAGTAGTCGGCGATGTCCTCCTCGTGGAGGACGATGCCCGCGCTGAAGTTGGTTACGGGCATGGAGGCGTAGTGGACGCCGGCGCGGTCGGGCAGGGCGAAGGTGGCGCGGTTCTCGTCGTAGAAGGTCCGCAGGGCTTCGGCGCCGATCTCCATGGCGGCGTCCGCGAAGCGGTTGCTGAGCGTCGCGCACTGGACGGTGAACCGGTCGGTCCAGGCGGCGACCTCGTCCTCCAGTTCCATGGGGGCGACCATGGCGGCGGCGCCGACAGACTGGCCGAGCTTGCCAAGGATGATCTGCTCGGCCATCAGTTGCTCGTAGGTCGCGGGCGAGACGCCGAGCGCCTGGGCGACCCGCTCGCGGTAGACGCGGGCGTCGAACTGGCCGCCGTTGGAGAAAGCGGGCACCTCGCGGATGGCCTGCCGGATCTCCTCCGGGTCGCTGGAGAGGCCCAGGGATGCGGCGGTCTGCAGGGCGGCCAGGTGGCGCCAGGTCTGGGTCTCCACCATGGCGGGAGGCATGTCCGCCGGGCGGTTGCGGCCGCCACCGACAAAGCGCGCGGCGAACGCGAAGCGCGCGGCGTCGACGCGCTTGCCGCCGAGCGTGCCGGCGGCGCGCTGGCGTCCCGACATGCCGGACGTGCAGGAGTCGACCGAGAGGAAGGCGAACGCCACGATTACGGCGAAGACAATCCAGAGCACGCGGTTGTGAATCAGCCGGTTGAAATGGTAAATGAACACGACGGGAACCTCGGGGTATGAAGTTGGATGGGCGCCTGATGCGGTGTGGTCCGGGGACGCGGTCGGCTTTGCTTGTGGATCAGAAGATATCCTCGACTGCGCCGGTTTCCGTCGGCACGCCGGAGGGTTCTGCCGCCTGCGGCGCGGTCGTGTTGGTGACGACCTCGGGCGCGGCATCTTCGAAGACCGCGCGCGAGGCGATGTTGGGCTGGCCGACGGCGAAGGCGTAGGTCTCCGTGACCTTGCCGTTGGCGTCGGAGGCCAGGGCCGAGACGATCAGCCGTCCGCCGACCGGCGCGCGGCTGCGCCAGATCTTGACGGCCATGCGCGAGCTGGTGGCGATCGGCAGCAGATCCTGGTTGGCGGCTCCGTCGACCATCTCGGGGGCATCCTCGTCGGTGCCCTTGTTGATCATGACCATGTAGTCGCCCAGAAGGTTCTCGATGCGCGTCAGAGAGTTGTCGCCGGCCGTCACGATCCGCACGCCCATCCCGTTCTTGAGTTCGGGAACGATGAACTGGGGGCCGATGACCTTGACTGTACTGCTGGATTCAACCTGGACGGAGAGCGCGGAACCGGCCGCCGTGGCCGCCAGGTCGAGCTTGACCGTGCCGGTCAGGTTCAAGCAGGCGGCGACCGGCGTCTCGATGGTCAGGGCCTCCGGCGGATTGCCGCTGGAGAGACGCGTGCCGAGCCGGCCGGCGCGCAGCCGCAGGATCTTGCGCGAACGGTCGCCGGGGTCCTCGGCCAGTTCTACCGTCGTGCCGGCCTCCAACTGGATGGCGTCGGAATCGGAGAGCACCAGCACGGCGCCTCCGTTCTCGCCGCAGCGGATGGCGGTGCCGAAGGGATAGGCCTTGCCCTTATGGACGGGGACGTAGCCGTCGGTGCCGGGGATGAGCGCGTGGCACGGCCCCTTCGGAGAGATGACGCGGAACAGTGGCTGGAACGGGGCCGCGACCAGAGATCCGGCGATCAGTAGGGGCGCGATCCGGCACAACCATCTCATGCGGTGATTATTCATTGGCATCTTCCTGTCCGGGAAATGTCCCAAACGCGTTAATCGTAAAGATTAGACGAAAAGATGTCAATCTTCATGCATTCAACTGCGCGTCGACAACCAGCAGGGCCGCGGCCAGTTCCTCGTGGATCCGAAGATAGGGCATGCGCCCGCAGATGACCGGCACGGTGTCGGCGGCATAGCCGCCGCGGGCCGCGACCGCCCGGTCCGGCGCGTAGCCCATCGAGCCGTTCGTCTGACCCATCACCAGCGGAATCGGCGCGCGCGCGCCGGCCACGACATCGTTCTTAATCGCCTGCATGATCTCGAACGGCGCGCCGAGCAGCGTGACAGGTCCCAGACGGATGCCTTGGATCTCCCCGGTCTGCACGCGCATATCCTCGCCCCGGTCCAGCCGCGCCTCCAGGTCGCGCAGCGTGGCGAGCATCAGGGTGCCCATGCGCACGGCGTGGTCGGCATCGGAGGCGGTGTCCGCGCCGACAAGCGCCTCCTGCTCGGCGATCCACTCCCGGATGCGCCCGCGGGAAAGCAGACGGGAGGTGAAGGGTTGCTGGCGGCTGGCATACCGCAGGATCTCCACCGGAACCGGGGCCGCTGCGTTCAACCCTGCCCGCACGGCGTTGGCGAAGCGCGCCGCGATGATGTCGAGCGCCAGCAGCGCTTCGGGCTCGGGCTTATGCACCACGCAACTGTTGACGTCGCCCTGCGCGCCCTGGAGGAAGAGTCCGACCGCACCGGGGTTCTCGCGCTCGATGAGGTTCGTTGCGACACCGACGAAGTCGCCATGGATGTAGCGCGTCGTCTGGCAGCAGACGACGGGATGGCAGCCGAAGTAGGTCATGAACCCGTCGAGACGGCCGGTGGCGGCGTCGCGGAAGGCCAGGATCTGGCAGCGGGTGTCGGTCAGCTCCGGCTTGGCGGGGCGCCAGTCGTCGCGCAGGCAATCGGAGAGCGGGGGCGCGTCGCGGTCCTGCTCGCGGTTGAGGCCGATGCCCTCGCACGGCTGCACCGCATGGGACATCAAGACTTCGTGCAGTCGATCGAGGGCGCCCACGCAGGCGCGGGCGATGCGTCCGGGCAGGATCGCCAGGTAGGGCTCGTCCCGGTCGCCCCAGCCGGAATACTCGGCGGTGCAGGGACCGCTGTGCGTGTGGGTGCAGTGGACGAGTATCTGGTCATCGCCAAGGTTCGCGCGGCGGCCGACCTCGCGCTTGACGGCCTCGACGAGGCGCCGGTTCAGGCCGATCAGGTCGCAACTGACCACAACCACCCGGCGGTCCCCGAGCGCCAGAGCCGCCGCGCGGGCCTTGAGCGGATCCCGCACGGCGATCGACATCCGGTTCAAATAGGGGCCGAAACCGGCAAGTCCCACGCCGACCCGCGGCGTGATATCGACTTCACAAAAACCAGCCTGCATACGTTCCTCCACGCTCCAGGATCACCGGGCATAGGCCGTCATCACTTTACGAAGGGCGTTGGCCATGGCCTTCATAATCGGTCGGCCGGTCAGCAGCCAGTTGTGGGACAGGGTCAGCAGGCGGCGGCTGGCCTCCTCGACCACCGCGCGGCTGTGGATGCGGTAGGCGCTGGCGGGCAGGTTCCAGAGCAGGTGACGGTAGATCGGCCCGTAGCCGCCGCCGCAGAACAGGCCCTCCGCTTCCAGCGCCGCCCGGATCTCCTGGATCGTGCAGCCCGGCTTGAGCGCCCGCGGGTCGACCAGCATGGCGAGCATGTAGTAGCCCTGGACATCCGCCCGGCGTCCGCGCGCCTGCAGGGCGATGCCGGGCACGTCGCGGAGGAGTTCGGCCAGGTAGCGGGCATTGGCGTCGCGCCGCGCCGTCTGCGCCTTCAGGCGCCTGAGCGCCTCGGTAAGGATCGCGGCGTTGAACTCGAGTCCGCGGTAGTTGTGGCAGACGAGGCCGGCCGCCGGGCCGCTGGCGGCCTGTCCCTGCTTCTGTCCCGTGCCGTAGCCGATGTGCTTGATGCGGTAGAGCCGGTCGGCGAGCTCGTCGTTGCTGGTCAGGCAGATGCCGCCCTCGCCGGAGGAGAGCGTCTTGGACTGCTGGAAGCTGAACGAGCCGACCTGGCCTATGGAGCCGAGACCCCGGCCCTTCCAGAAGCCGCCCTGCGCATGGGCGCAGTCCTCTATAACGGGTATGCCGGTCTCCCGTGAGAGGGCCATGAAGCGGTCCATGTCGGCCATCGAGCCGAACAGGTGTACGGGAATGATGGCCTTCGTCCTGCGCGTGATCGCCCGGCGCGCCTGCTCCGGGTCGAGGCACAGCGTGCCGGGCTCGACATCGACAATCACGGGCCGTGCGCCCAGGTAGACCGGCGCCATGCCTGTGGCGATCCAGGTGTTGCCGGGCACGATCACCTCGTCGCCGGCCTT
>CAYPJN010000136.1:0-6859 GCA_964411055.1 uncultured Lentisphaerales bacterium
GCCCGCTCCTCCATGCGCCCCCCGCGCGCCCCCCTGTGGCTAGCCGATTACGTTTGTTGTTTTCCTCTTTGACAACGCGTCGGCGACACGTTACCTTCGCTTCCATGCCCGGACGGCAAACGCCCGTCCGGCGCCTTAATCCCTTATGAACCACGCCCGGAGAGCCAAGACACCCGCGCCGGACGACCTACACCGCTTCATGGATGAAGTCGTCCGCAGGCACGCTTTTCTTGCCGGCGTGCGGCGCCTGGGCATCGCCGTCTCCGGCGGCGCCGACTCCGTTGCCCTGCTCTGCCTGCTCCTGCCACCCTGCCGCCGGGCCGGTGTCGACCCCGTGGTGCTGCATCTCGACCACGGCCTGCGCGGCGCGGACGCGGCGGCCGACGGCGCCTTCGTCCGGGACTTCGCCGCCGCGCGCGGCCTCGCCTGCCGCGCGGCCGCCGCGCGCGTCGCGCCCGCCCGCGGGCGCTCGCTCGAGATGGCGGCCCGCGAGGCGCGGCTCGACTTCTTCTTCGAAAGCGCCCGCGCCGAGGCGCTCGACGCCGTCGCCACCGGACACCAGGCCGACGACGTCGCCGAGACCCTCCTGCTGCGCCTCTTACGCGGCGCCGGCGCCGGCGGCCTGGCCGGTCTGCGCCCCTGCTCCGTGCTGACGCGCCACGGCCGCAAGCTGCGCCTGATCCGCCCCCTGCTCGACCTCCCGCGCGCATCCATCGAAGCGTGGCTCCGCGCACAGGGGATCCCCTGGCGCGAGGACGCCTCGAACCGGGACACCCGAATCGCGCGCAACGCCGTGCGCCACGCCCTGCTGCCTTGCCTGGAGCGCCTCGCCGGCCGGCCGGTGGCTCCCGCGCTCGCCCGTTCGGCCGAGATCCTGCGGGCGGACGACGAGGCGCTCGACGCCCTGGCCGGCGCATGGCTGGCACGGCAGGCCGCGAAGTGTGTCCCCGGGGATCCCGCCGCAGCCCTCTCCCTGCCTCTGCCCGACTTGGCCTCCCAGCCCGTCGCTTTGCAGCGGCGCATCCTGCGGCTCTGGCTGATGCGGCAGGGACAGGCGGCAGCCGCGGGCTTCACCTCCGTCGAGCGCCTCCGCGAGGCCCTCGCCCGGCCGGCGGACTGGCGGCTGACGCTGCCGGGCAGCCTGCACCTTGGCGTCCGCCAAGGATGTCTAGGATTCCTGGAGCGCCACGCCGCTCCCGTTCCCGGCCCCGCGCCGCTGCACCTGCCGGTCCCCGGACAGGCCGAATGGCCGGGACTGGCGATCACGGCGCGGCTGGCACACGGCATCCTGCGCGAGCCGGCACACCTGGGCCAGTGGCCGGCCGCCTGCTCCCTGGATCGCGAAGCTGCGGACGGCCAGCCCCTGACGCTCCGCGCCCGCCTGCCGGGCGACCGTATCGCCCCTACCGGCATGACGGGAAGCCGCAGGATCCAGGATATCTTCGTGGACGCCAAGCTCCCCCGCGAGGCGCGCGACCGTCTGCCGCTGCTCTTCTGCGGCGGCACGCTCGCCTGGGTGCCCGGTTACCGCGTGGCGCGCGCCCTGGCGGTGCGCGGCGAATCCGCCCCCGCCATCCACATCCGCATCACGCGCGCGCCCGAGTGACCCGCGCCTCTGCGCCTCTGCGTTAAAACCCTCTTCGCATCACGCGCGCGCCCGCGCGCCCGCCGCCCCGGAGACCGCCGCCAGCCGCCGCGCGGTCATGAAGATGAACGGGGCCAGCAGGAAGAAGAGCGCGGCGGTGACGATGAAAACCAGGCGGACACCGCCCAGCATCGCCACGCCGCCCGCGGTGGCCGCGCAGACGAACCAGCCGAGAGCGCGGAAACTCGTGCCCCACCCCAGAAAGAGCGCACGCTTGTCCGGCGGCGCGCACCGCGCCAGCCAGATCTGGAAGACCGGATCGAGCCCCGCCGCGAAGAAGGCCATCAGCATGCGCGCGCCGATCATCATGCCGATCCCCCGTGACAGCGCCAGCGGGATGGCGGCCGCGCCGGCCAGAATCGACGACCAGGCCCCCACCCGCGCCGGCGAGGAACGGTCGGCCAACCGGCCCATCACGGCGCCGGCCACGATGCCCGCGACAGCCGAACCGCCCAGTACGATGCTGGTCCAGAACTTGGCGCCCGCATGGCCGACGATCAGCTCCGTCATCTGCGGCACGAAGGGCCGCTCGAAGGCCGAGACGAAGGCCGTCACGGCCATCAGGCCCAGCAGCAGCCAGACACCGCCGAAGCGCGGCAGCGAGAGATGCAGGCCCAGGGTGGACTGCCGCAGGGTGGTAGTGCGGACAAAGTTCTCGCGCGAGCCGAAGAGGATCAGGAAGCCCGCCAGCGCCAGCATCACGCCGCTGGTGACGAACCCGACAGCATAGCCGAAACGCTCCACCACCAGCGCTCCGAACATGAAACCAGCCAGGTTGCCGCTGCCCACGGCCGACGAGATCGTGCCCATGGCGAAGCCCATCTTGTCCGACGGCGTGTTGCTGGCGACCAGCGTCTGCGAGGCCGTGACCGTTCCGGCAAACGTGCCGATCAGAAAGCGCAGGATCACCAGCCAGACGATGTTCGGCGCCAGGATGGCCAGCGGCAGCAGAACCGCCGAGCAGAAGTTGGCGCGCAGCACCATCGCACGCCGCCCGTAGATGTCGGCCACAAAACCCCAGAAGGGGGCGAACAGGAAGAGGGCCAGATGCCCGGAGGCCGCGAAGAGCCCCACCCAGAGGCTCCGCTCGGCCTCGTTGGTGATTCCCAGATGGTCGCGGATGTAGAAGGGAATGAATGGCAGCGAGAAGCCGAAACCGGCAATCGAGAGGAACTGCGCCACCGCGACAAAGAACAGGTTCCGCTTCCAATTGAGCGGCTCTCCGGCGCGGCGCGTCATGCCGGCACCCTCAGGCCGCTGCCAGGCGCATTGAGGAGCGCCAGGTAGCGGGCATAGACCTCGCCCGGCGGATGCTGCTCGGTATCGGACAGCGTGCCGCCCAGCGGGGGCTTGATCGCCTCGGTCTCGATGTGGCGCAGCCGGGGACAGGCGGCGATTCCCGGAATGAAGGCCGCCCAGTCGAGCGTGCCGCGGCCGGGAATGCGGTGCTGGTCTTGGCGCCCGTCGTTGTCGTGCAGGTGCATGGTCACGATGTGCGGGCGCAGCGTGTCGAGCGCCACGGCGACGCCTTCGAGGATATGCGCATGGCCCACGTCGAAACAGACGCCGACAGCCGGATGGCCGAAGGTTCCGACGAAGTCGGCCAGCTCGCCGACGTTGCGCGCCAGATAGGTGACGCGGAGACTGTTTTCCAACGCCAGCGCGACGCCGGCCGCCTCGGCTTCCGGCGCCAACGCGTCGAGGGCCCGCGCCACCGGCTCCCAGGCAGCGGCCGGATCGAGACCTTCTGGGTAGTTGCCCAGGTGCAGGACATAGGTGCGCGCGCCGAGGTCCGCTGCGCGCCGCAGCATGTCGACGTGCGCCGCGACCATCCGCCCGCGCGCGTCGACCTCTGGCTGGCGCAGAAGATAGGGCGCATGCTCGAGCCCGTGGCAGGCGATCGCCTGGAGGCCGGTGTCGCGGAGCACACGCGCAATGCGCGGTCCGGCGCCGGGGTCGGCCAGGCTGAAAGAGCCGCACACCTCCTGCAGCACGATGCGCGAAATGCCGTCCGCGGCCAGGTCGCGGCAGACGGCCTCGAAGTCGCTGAAGGGGTCGAGCGGCGGCAGGTAGGCGAGCTCCAGGGTGCGTGGGGGGGACATGACCGGAGTCACCGCGGCAGGAAGAGCGGCTTCAGGTGGCGCTCAAGCAGGTTGCGGGTGACATGCGCGCCGATCGTCGCCGCATGCGCCTCGAGCGCCCCGGTGAAGCGCGCGCCCATCTCCGCGGCCACGCGGAAGCTGATGTGGATGAACTGCCGGAAATTGCGGTTGAAACGCGGATGGCCGGGGTTGTGCTCGAGCGCGCCGACGAACTCCTCGCTGCTCCATCCATCCACCTCGCTTGGCGGCGGCAGACGGGTGGTGTCGATCGACACGACCGAGGCGTAGGGCGCGCGTAGCGTGTCGAACATGGGAAACGCCGTGCGGTAGATCTCCTTGGCGAGCGCCAGACCCTCCCCGCCGGCGGCGGCCAAACCCGTGACCTCCTCGAGCCAGGTGGTGCCGGCCGTCTTGATATGTACGCCCGCCTGGTGCCGCCGCAGCGCGTCGGCCATGTGCGGGTAGATCGAGAACTTGTCGCTGCCCGAGTGGACGCTGAGCTTGAGGCTGGCGGGCAGGCCGAAACGCGCGGCCGCGTGCCGGATCACGCAGATATCCTCGTCGAACTCGCGCGCGAAGACGGCGGGATCACCGATATAGTCGATCCCCTTGTGGAATTCGCCGGTGAACTTGGGCGCGATCGTCTGCAGCGGGATCCCCTCGTCGGCGAGGCCCGCCAGGATGACGAGGAGCTCGCCGGGCGTCTGCGGCGTGGCGGTCTCGTCCATCGAGACCTCGGTGACAAAGGGCGCCGCGCGCCGCGCGGCGATGTGGCGGTAGAGGTTGCCGGCCGCGCGGATGGCGGCGAGGTAACGCGCGGCGATGGCCTCGATCGCGGCGGCGGCGAGCGCCAGCGGCCGCCCCATGCCGTCGATGGGAAGCCGGTCTGCCAGGTCGGCATGGCGCCGGGCAAAGGCCTGAACCTCGGTTGCTGCGACGGGCTTCCCGATGAAGTCGGCGACGTCGAGCGTGAAGAAGTCACAGGCGGCGATGAAGGCGTCGACGTTCTTCAGGCCGATGTGGTCGGCATCGACAAAGTAGCCGCCCGTCCACCGCTCGGCGGCTACGGCCGCGTCGACGGCGCGCCGGGTGTCGTCCGGCCGCGTGCCGATCAGGCTATGCTCGCGGAACGACTTGTTCCAGACGGGCACCACGCCGACGCCCTGCTCCTGCAACGCCTTGACGGCGCGAATCTGCGCGCGCGCCTGGTGGCCGAAGCGGTCGCCGACGCCGATGGAATACCTGCCCAGAGCGATCATGAAATTCTCCTGATGCAGAAGTTATACCGCATCCCCCATGCAGCGGCAACGTAAAAGGCGGTGCACCTGAACTGCGGGACTACTAGAAGAGTTCCTACCCTTTGTGGCTTGATCGCGTGTGAATTGACAGCGATGGGCAATGTGTCACATAATGTGTCATATGAAGACCGCCACCATTCGACAAGTGCGCCACGACCTCGGCACCGTGCTGGCATGGGTCGCAGAAGGCGAGGAGGTCACGGTGCTCAACCGGAAGCGCCCCGTGGCCCGCATCTGCCCGCCCCGGCCGCAACCGTCGGCCAAGGTCAAGATGCCCGATTTCGCGGCCCGCGCGAAGGCGATCTTCGGGGACCGGATCATCCCCAACATGGTGCTGCGGGAACGGGAGGAGAGCCGATGGTAGCCTATGCCGACACGAGCTTTCTTTTCTCGCTCTACGCCCAGGATGCCAACACCGCCCGCGCCGCCGCCCTTGGCGGGACGCTGCAGGGTGCCTTGAGCGTGACGCCGTTGCAGCGCTTCGAAATGCGCAACGCCCTGCGGCTTGCTGTCTTTCGAGGCGACATCGCCGAAGATGAATGCCGGCACCTGCTGGAATTGATCGAAGCCGATACAAAGACCGGCGTGCTGGCCGATGTTCCCGTTGCGTGGATTGAGGTCTACGCCGCGGCCGAGGCGCCGAGCGCGGCCCACACGGGCCAACTCGGGACGCGCGCCGTGGATGTTCTGCATGTCGCCGCCGCCGTCGCGCTCGGGGCCACGCACTTTCTCTCCTTCGACACGCGGCAGAAGGCTTTGGCCTCCAAGGTCGGAATGAAGGTCCTGCCCTGATTTCCCGCCTTATTGCGGGGCCTTCAGATCCAGGTGAGGCGCTTGCAGAAGCCCTGCAAGCGCCGGAAGTCAGGGTTCAGGTGCCAGGGTTCAGGCACCAGGGTTCAGGCGCCAGGGTTCAGGGCCAAAAACGAAAACGAAAATAACGCAGCGGCAAAGAAAACGACCGCGACAGACGTATCAGCCATGAAAGGTTCCTCGATCCCGGGAGCGGAAATGGTTCAAAACCTGGCGCCGGCAACGTCTCCACGCGCGCGGCGGCATGAACGGCTGGAGGCCGTCGTCGCCGCCTTCGAGACTCCCCTGCTGCGCTACGCCGCCCGGCTGCTAAACAACCCCGCGATGGCCCAGGATGTCGTGCAGAATGTCTTCATCAAGCTCTTCCGCCAGTGGCCAGAGGGCATGCAGGCCGACCCGCGCCTCAAGGCGTGGCTCTACCGCGTGACGCACAACGAGGCCGTCGACCTGATCCGCGCCGAGGAGCGGCGCCACCGCCTCCACGACCGCCAGGCCGCCGACGCCGCCGTCGGCTGCCCCGACGGCGTCCACTGCGACCCCCCGCCCGACGAGCGCATCGCCCGCGTCATGCACGCCCTCGACGCGCTCGGCCTGCCCGAACGCCAGGTGCTGCTGCTGCGCCTGCAGGAGGGGCTGAGCTACGGGGAGATCGCCGACGTGACCGGCCGCTCCAGCGGCTACGTCGGCACCCTGCTGCACCAGGCCGTCAAGAAACTCGCCGCCACCATCCAACAACAGGAGGGCGCATGAACACCTGCGCCTGCGAAACACGCCTGACCTCCTGGCTGCTGGGCGACCTCCCACCGGCCGAGGCCGAGACGATCCGCCACCATGTGGCGGAGTGCGCCGCCTGCCGCGCCCTGGCCGGCGAGCTCGAACCCGTCGTCGCCGCCCTGCGGCAGGGACTGGCGGAAACGCCCGCCAAACCGCCGCGCCTCTATCCCGCCCGGCGCCGCCGCGTGCTGGCCACCCCCTACCACACCCGCTTCCGCCGCTGGTGGAGC
>CAYPJN010000137.1:0-6853 GCA_964411055.1 uncultured Lentisphaerales bacterium
CGCGTGGCCAGTTCCTGGAAGCGGGCCTCGGCGTCGGCCTGCTTCTCCTGTTCCAGCAGCACCCAGGCCAAATCGTAGAGCGCCTGGGCCGCCATGGGCGAGTCGGCCCGCTGCCCCAGCAGGGTCGTGTAGCCGTGGATGGCGCCCTGCGCATCCTTGGCCTGCCAGGCGCAATAGGCCTCGCGGTAGGCGGCCTCGTCGCGAAGGGCACGCGGCTGCGCCTCGTTCGCGGCGATTTGGGAATAGGCCTGACGTGCACGGTCGAATTCCTTGGACTGTTCGCGCGCGCGGGCGGCAAGATAAGCTGCCTCGGCCGCGCGCCCCTTGCCGGTTGCGGCGACCTTCTCATAGGCAGCAGCCGCCTCGGCGGGCCGCTGCAGCCGGTCAAAACACCAGGCCGCTCCAAAGGTGGCCTCCTGCACCGTCGCTGCCTGCTGGAGAACCGGCGTCTGGTAGGCCAGGAGCGCCTCGTCGAAGCGCTTGAGCCGGCTCAGCGCCTCGGCGCGGTAGAGGTGCGCGTAGGGCAGCAAGGGGCTTGCTGGGTGCTTGGCCGTGAAATCCGTTGCCGCCTCCAGGGCCTGCTGCGCGGCGCCCTGTCCCAGCAGGATGACGGTTTCGGCGAGCCAGGCCTGTTCCGCCGCCTCGCTCGCGGGCGCCAGCGCGCGGGCCTGCCGATAGGCGTCCAAAGCCTCCGCCTGCTGCTGCCGCGCCTCGGCTGCCTGTCCCGCCCGCAGCGCCGCCTCGGACGCCAGCGCATGCTTGGGCCACTGAGTGTAGAGCGCCTTGAAATGCGCGCCGGCCTCCTCGTGACGGCCTCCGTGCCGCGCGCACCAGCCGCGCTTGTAGAGGGCCTCGGGCGCCAGCGCGTGCTGCGGCGCCGCCTTCAGGAAGGCCGCCAGCGCCTCGTCGGCTTCGGCGTAGGCCTGGCGGCGGAACCGGTACTCCCCGAGCCAGAAGCGCATCTCGGCCGCGCGCTCGTGGTTGGGCAGGGCGGCCAGGAAGGCCGCGGCGGTCTGCTCCGCCGCGTCGAGCCGCCCCGCCTTCTCCAGCGCCGCCAGCTCGCCCACCCAGGCCTCCGGCGCGAGGCGGTGGCCGGGTTGCGCCTGGCGTGCCGCGGCATAGGTTTTGGCGGCCTCGGCATAGGCCTGCCGGTTCATCTGCGCCTCGGCGAGGAGCAGGCGGAGATCGAACCCGTGGGACTCCTGCAAGGCGGCCTGGCCGAGCAGCGGGGTGAGCGTCGCCACGGCCTTGGCGGCGTCGCCGGCACGGAGCTGCGCCTGGCCGAGCCAGTAGCCGGCCACCGGAGCGAGCGTATCCTGGGCGTGCTCGCGCGTCAGACGCTCGAAGGCGGCGGCGGCCTTGGCGAAGTCATTGGTGGCGAACCAGGCGTGTCCGGCGTTCAGCAGGCAGGCGGGACGGCGCGGATCGCCGGCGAGTCTTTGGGAAACCTCCTCGAAGGCCTGGGCGGCGGCGCGCGCGTCGCCGCGTTCGAAGAGCAGCGTGGCGCGCCCGATGGCCGCCGCGCGTCCCGACTCGCTGTCGCGCGGCGCCAGCTCGGCGTAACGCGCCAGGGCGTCGTCGAGCCGACCGAGGCGGTGCAGCGCCTGGGCCGTCTTCTCGCGCGCCACATCGGCCAGGGGGCTATCCGGGACGCGCTTGACGAACGTCTCGAAGCTGGCGCGGGCGAGTTCCCATTGCTGGGCCTGGAACGCGGCCCAGCCGCGCGTGTAGAGGGCGTTGGGCGCCTGTTCGCCTTCGGGGAAACGTTTGAGAAGCGCGTCGCAGGCGGCGATGGCGGCGGTCCAGTCGCCGGCCTTGAAATGATTTTCCGCCGCGCCGTAGGCGGCCGCCTCGGCGATCGGGTTGTCGGGCCATTTGTCGAGGATGGCGGCATAGTGCCGCGCGGCGGCGGCAGGATCGGCCTTGGCCTTGAGCTGGCCCAGCCAGTAGTGGGCCTGCGGGGCGCGTTCGGAGGTCGGATACTCCTTGAGCACCCGCTCGAAGGCTTGCTGCGCGGCCTCGGCCTGGCCGTCCTTCTGGCGCGCCTCGCCCAAGCGGTAGCAGGCGACGTCGGCCTGCGCGAAACCGGGATGCTTGCGCAGCAGCGCCTCGAACTCGTCGGCGGCGAGGGCATGCTCGTTCTTGATCAACAGGCCGGTGGCGAAATTGAACTGCGTCTCCGCTTCATCCGCGCCCAGGAGCGGATGCGCGAGCAGCAGGCCGAGCAGCAGGAAGGCAGTCGGGGTTCTCATGGCAGGGGATCCTTGATTCAGGGGCTTGGCGTCGCGCGCGAATAACCGGACCGCGGGCGTTGTCGGCAAGAGGTGCATTTCCGGGATGTACCGCATAAACCGTGCCGGAAAAAGACAGTTGGTTGGGGTGGACATTCACCCAGGGCTATGCAAAACTCTTCAGATCTGGACGGCCTGCCGCGCATCCAGGCGCGCCGCGTGGATATCGGCGCGTACGGATGCGTGTTGCCCGGAGGCACAGGGTTTATGGTTAGGTGAAATTCATGAAAACAACAACACTCCTGCTGATTTCGTGCGCGGTCGCGGCGCTGGTCAATGCGGCTGACACGGGCAAGACCCTCTACCGTGAAGGCTTCGACCACTACGGGGATGCCTGCGGGATCTTTTCGGAGGCCTGCTCGATCGCGGAGCTCCCGCCAAGTCTGAAGCAACTCCGTTTCAACCCGGAAAAGCCGGGCGCGGTCTACACGCAGAACCGTAAGGTTCCAGAGGCGGATTGCCGTAACTTCGACTTCGAGTTCCGCTTCATGTTCCCCGCCAGGGATGGCAAGCGCGCGCTGGAAGCCGAGCTGTTCACCTTGGTCGACGGCAAGTCGCTGCAGCGCTATGGCGTCGTCATCGACGAGGACCGGTACGCGATCAACCCCGCCCCTGGCGCGCAGCTTCTGGAGAAGATCGAGTCAAAAGCGAACGAGGCGATTCTGCCGGCCTTGGCGCCGGGGCAATGGCGCGAAGCGCTGGTCACGGTGCGAGGCAATACTATCAGCCTCTTCGTCGGCGACAAGGTGGGGCGCCGTAAGATGGCCTCCGCCGAGTACAACGGCGCGCCGCTGACCGCGTTCAACTTCCGCTCCGCGACGCCGTTCTGCCTGGACGACATTGTCCTCAGGCAGCACGAGAACCGGGCGCTGCCGGATTTCAGCGTGGCTGACGGCGTGTCGACCGCGACGCACAACGCGGAGTACGCGATAGACGTTCCGGGCAGGCCCGCGGCGCTTTCCGCCGAGATCCGCCTCGGCAGCTATCCCGGCCAGATGAAGATCCGGCTGGAGGGGGATGCCGGGGAACAGCGGACGATCAGCGCGCGGATCTTCCCGCTGAAGCAGAAGCGGACGGTGAAGAAAGATGTCGCGGAACTGGTGGACGGCAAGCTCGTGACAACGGCGAAATACGCCGACGAGGAGGTGCTGCTGCCCGATGCCGGTTTGGCATTGAGCTGTCCGCCGCCCAGTAAGGGCGCAAAGGGATGGAACCTGCGCTGGCATGCGCGTCCCCTGCTGCAGTTCCGCTATGCCGCGCCGGAAGCCGCCACGATCATCGCGAACTGGGAACGCCTGCCCGCCGCCTCGGAGCGTTTTGTCCAGGTGGAGGTGCGTCCCGCCGCAACCGGCGCGGAATTCTGGATCGACGGCAAGTACGGTACGACGCTCAACCTGACCTCGGCGCTGAAGCGCGTGGTCTTTGTCCTGCCCGCCGGCGGCGCCATTCGGAATCCGCGCAGCGCCCCTTCCGGCGACGCGCGGTTCCTGGCCCTCGACATCGCCAGGACGGCGCGTCCGGGGGCGATGCGCAACGCCCGGATCAAAGGCGCGCCCGGGGACAACGTCATCGAAAAGATACCGTTCCGCATGGTCGACGGCGCCGACAGCGCCGACACCGGCGTCTGCGAGGAGAATTTCGGCAGCTACTACCTCGAATGCGACGGCTATCTCCAGCGCTCGGCCTTCGAAGGCAACCTGCACAGCATCCTCTTCGCCGTGCCCGTCGCCCAGTACATCCGCGCCTGGGCGCTCTGCGCCGTGGAGGAGAACCCCGAGAAGGAGACGGAGATCACCGCCCGCCTGACCCGGTTCCTCTACAGCGGCCAGGGACCGGCCTACGCCGACACCACGCTGATCCTTCCCCGCGACGGGAACCCGGCCGACGCGCGCATCAAGCCCGTCGGCAAAGTCGAACTTGACGGAAAAAGCCTGCCGCTCTATCTCGTCCGCTTCGACATGGACGTGGGCGCCATCCAGGATCTGATCTTCCAGACCGACGGCGAGCGGCTCGACTTCGAGTTCGTCGGCAAGCTGCACGACGGCGACAACTTCTACATGGACATGCGGCGCAAGCCGTCCCTGACAAAGAAGAGCGGCGTGCATATTTTCGGCGCCACGCTGGAACGCGCCCCGTTCTCGTTCTGCGTGCTGCCCGCCCGGGAATTCAGCGCCTACGATCCCTCCATGCGCGCGACCTCGCAAGCCTCCATCACGGCGGAAAGGCCGGGAAGCTGCACGCTCGAGTGGCGCGTGCGCGACATGGACGGTAACGAGATCGAGAAGGGGTCACGGAGATTCAAGTTCTCGAAGGCCGGCGAGAAGGCCGTTCATCAGGTGGCATATGGCCAGAAACAGTTCGGCTGGTACGGCGTGTCATTCAAGCTGGCCGACGATGAGGGCGGCGAGATCCGGCATGACGCCGCCTTTGCGCTGGTCGACGCTGACAAGCGCAAGGCCGGTTACGAATCGCCCTATTTCATCTGGAACTACGGCCTCACGGAGGTCGGCGACATCCTCAAGACACTGGGGGTCCGGCGCACCCTGCTGGGCAAGCGTTCCGAAGCCGATGTGGCCGATTACACTCTGACGCTGGGACAGTATCCGTATCTGCATACGAAAGGGAAGACGGAGGCGGAGGTTTTGGCCGAGTTCGAGCCCAGGATCAAGGAACTGCGCGCCAAATATCCGCACTGCAACCAGGCGCTGATCTTCCACGAGAGCGGCGGCGGGCCCTATCCCGTTGAGATCTTCGGGGAGAAGACCGCGCTCACCGACGAGGATATTGTCCGTGACCGGGAGATGACTGAACGGGCGATCGTGATGGCGAAGGCGTGGCGCAAGCTGGCGCCGGACGTCACGCTCGCGGTCGGCAATTCCGGGACTTCGATCAGGCTGCTGGCGCGGCTGTTCCGCCAGAAATACCCGCGCGAACTGATCGATTTCACCGGCGACGAAGGCTCCGGAGGATCCGTCCCATCCGAAAGGGCCGTTTCCGGGGCCTTCTGGAGCTTGCGCGAACTGGCGCGCATTTATGGATATGAGGGCGTCGAACCCACCGCCTGCTACGAATGGAGCACGCGGCGCATCCGCCAGAACGGGCCGCGCAAGAATGCCGAGTACCGCATCCGCGACGCACTGGTGGCGCTCGCCTGGAACTCACGCCTGGTTCCCTTGACGACGGTGTGCGAGTCCCCCTCGGCCTACTTCAACACGGTCTGGGCCGAGGCTGCGCTGACGCGTCCGCCACTGCTCTATCCGCTCCCCGTGTTCCCCGCCATCGCCACCTTGACGCAGGTGCTGGACGGCGCGAAGTTCGCCCGCCTGATTCCCACCGGCAGCGCCACCGTGTATGCGCTGGAGTTTGTCCGCGGCCGGGAATTCATTTATGTGCTCTGGACGGCACGGGGCGAGCTCGACGCCAAGCTCTCCTTCGCCCAGGAGGCGCGGGTCGCTGTCCACGGCTTCTACGGAGCGCAATCGGAGGCCCGGGCGCCGGCCGGCAGCCTGCCCCTGCCGGTCTCCGAAGCGCCTTGCTACCTCACCGGGACCGTGCCGCTGCGCGCGGTGGACGGCACGGGCAGGCGCACCTTCGCTCGCGAGCGCGTCCCCGCGCAAACGACGGTTGCCGGCGCCGCCGCAAGCCTCGACAACTGGGGACTCGCAGAAGGCCCCGACCGCCGCCTGGACAACGAGAGTCTGGTACCCGAAATCCTGGGCGGACGCCGTCCCGGCAAATTCATCCTGCAGAGCGTCAAGGACGAAGAGAAGGGCGATTGTCTCGAACTCGTCCATGCGTCGGCCGGAACCTGTCCGCCGATGATGTCCGAGTATGTGATGGTCACGAATGCCCGCCCGACCGTCATAGCCGGATCGTTCTCGACCATCGGGCTCTGGGTCAGGGGCAACTCCTCCTGGGGCAAGATCCACTGGGAAATCAGGGACGCCGAGGGCGAGACCTGGATCTCGGCCGGCACAGCCGGCTACGGCTGCCACGTGTACGACTGGGCGGATCAGGCGGGCATCAATTTCGACGGCTGGCATCTGCTGCAGTTCCCCATCACAAAGGGGTCGCCCATAAAGGTGGCCAGTCCCGGCCACAACGAGTTGCAGTGGCAGCATGACGGGCGCGGCAACCACCGGATCGACTTCCCGGTCAGCTTCACGGGGTTCGGCGTCGCCGTGCCGGGACAGGCGCTCAACATCAAGGAGATGGAACCCGTTAAGCAGAACCTCCGTTTTGGCGATGTAATTATATACTGAGAATAACCCCCGGGTCGGGTTGTTGCATGGGGCGCCAGGGGGTGCTCCCGGTCGCGAAGCGGCAGGGCGACCCCGCGCCGGCCCAGCGAGGACGCATAGATGCCGTAGATCATTTCGAGCACGCGGATGGCATCGTGGACGCTTGATCGCGGCTGGCGGTTCTCCTCGATGGCGCGCAGCAGATCCCACGCCGCGAAGCGGTTGTTGTCCGCGAAGACGGTTTCCGGCATGCCGAACAGGTCGATGCCGATCTGGCCGATTCTGATTCTCTTCAAGGCTCTTGCCCCCCCCCCCCCCCCC
>CAYPJN010000138.1:0-6836 GCA_964411055.1 uncultured Lentisphaerales bacterium
TTGCGCTCGAACGTGGCGGTGTCCAGCACGTTCATCAGGAGGACGGAGTAGTAGCCGATGAGGGCGCGGCCCGACTCGCTGATGATCAGGGGGTGGGGAATGCCCGCGGCGGTGCAGGGCTGCATGATGCCCTCGACGACGTCGGCGCAGTATTCGGCGACCTGGTAGTTGGCGCTGCTGGCGAAGTTGGTGCGCGAGCCGTCGTAGTCGATGGCCAGTCCGCCGCCGATGTCGAGGATGCCCATCCGGGCGCCCTCCTGGACGAGCCCCACGTAGACGCGGGCGGCCTCGGCGATGCCGGAGCGGATGTCGCGGATGTTGGGAATCTGCGAGCCCAGGTGGTAGTGGAGCATCTCGAGCGCGCCGAGCAGACCGGCCTCGCGGAGCTGGTCGACGACCTCGATGACCTGCTGCGGCGTCAGCCCGAAGACGCTGCGCTCGCCGCCCGACTCGGTCCACTTGCCGCCGGCGTGCGACGCCAGTTTGACCCGCACTCCGAGCCGCGGGGTGACGCCCATGCGCCGCGCGCGCTCACGGATGAGCTTGAGCTCGTCGGGCGTCTCGATGACCAGGATCGTCTGCAGGCCCATCTTCAGGGACGAGAGGGCCAGGTCGATGAACTCGGCGTCCTTGTAGCCATTGCAGACCAGGAAGGCCTGGGTGTCGTGCAGCGAGGCCAGCGCGATGATCAGTTCCGCCTTGCTGCCGGCCTCGAGGCCGTGGTGGTAGCGGGCGCCGAAGGTGACGACATCATGCACCGCCTGCTGCTGCTGGTTGACCTTGATCGGATAGACGCCGCGGTACGTGTTCTTGTAGCCGTATTCCGCGATGGTGTTCTGGAAGGTCTCGTTGAGCAGGGCGATGCGCGAGCCGAGCAGGTCGCTGAAGCGCAGCAGCAGGGGCAGCCGCATGCCGCGCTCGTCGAGTCCCTGGAGGATGTCCCAGAGCTTGATCTCGACGTCGCCGTCCTTGTTGCCGAGCTTGACCGCAACGTAGCCGTCGGGAGTGACGCTGAAATACCCGTTGCTCCAGGCGTCGATGCAGTAGAGTTCGGCGCTTCGCCGGCTGTTCCAGGTGTTGAGCGCCTCGTGCAGTCGATTGTTCATGGTGTGGTGAGAAGGAGCCTTACCAGGCGCTGACCATCGCGTTGACGATCTCGTGCGCGGCCTGGCGGGAGGCCTCCGGCAGCGCCAGGCGTCGCAGCGTCGTCAGGTCGCCGGCCGCGCTGAGCGTGGCGTCGCCGACCACCTTCTGCTCGACAATGACTTTGCCCGTGCGGGCCTCGACGGCCCGGATGCGCACCGTGACCAGGGAGCGGTACTCGGAGACGGTTTTGGGACGGTTCTGGTCGTAGCGCATCGGCTCCAGCGAGTAGCCGGTGATCGTGCCCGACAGGTGGATGGCGGCCGATTCGCGGTCCAGCAGGCGCAACTGGCCTTCGCGCTGGATCTCCTGCAGCACCGCCCGCTTGAGCTCCGCATCGAGCAGCGGCTCGCCGCACTCGTTCTTGAAGCTCTCGACGGAGACGGAGCGCAGGTGCCGCGGCAGCGTGGTGCCGACCTGGTAGCCGACGCAGCCGGCCATGAGCAGGATGGCGAGCGCCGCGGCGCCGCCGGCCAGCAACGAACGGGCGAAAACGGTGTTTCTCATGGTGTGCTCCTTAAAATCGGTGCTTCACTCGTCGTCCGGGCCGGCCAGTTCCCGGAGGCGGCGGCGGACGGTATCCGCCTGCGGCGCCGACGGGAAGCGCCGCAGGAACTCCTCGTAGGCGGCGACCGCCGTTTCGGGCTTGAAGCGCGGCGAATCGTAGAACCGGGCGGCTTCGAAATGATGATTATAGCGCCGGGCCAGCAGATCCGCCATCTCTTCCTGCAGCGCATCGCGGCCGGCGTGTTCGGGATAGTCGCGCAGGGTGGCCGCGAAGGCCGCCAGGGCGCGGTTCTGAACCGCCTCGTCCTGCGGGTAGCGGCGCGCGAGGCGGTAGAGGGCATGCGCCGCCTGCGCGGCGGCCTCCCCGGCTTCCGCGGTGCCGGGATGGTTGGCCGCGAGGCGCTCGAAGGTGCCGATGGCCGCGTCCCACTCCTTGTCCGCGGCCTGCAGCAGGCCGGCCTGCAGCAGCGCCTGCGGCGTCAGACGCCACTGCGGCGCCAGGTCGGCGATCTGCATGTACTGCTCCAGGGCGACGTGCCCGCGTCCCTTGCCCAGGTGGTGGTTGGCGATGGCGAAGAGCCGCTGGAGGATCGTCTCCGGGGCGATTTGCTCGGGGTAGAAGTGGAGCAGGTAGCGGTACTCGTAGAATGCCTGGCGGTAGTCGCGGCGCGCCTCGAGCAGTTCCGCGAGGCGCTGCTGGGCGGGGGCGGCCTCGGGGGCGTAGGGCCAGCGGCAGACGAGGGCGTCGTAGGCCCGGGCGGCGCGGCGGGGCTTCTGCGCCGCCTCCATGCGCCGCGCCAGCGCCGACTGTTCGGCGGCGCTGGCGGCATCCGGCCGCCGGAAGATCAGGCCGGTGCTCTTGCGCTCGATCCGCGAGGCCGTCTCCAGCGGTTCCAGCGGTTGCACGCCGTCGGGCCCCGCCTCCGGCGACGGGCGCGGCAGCGGGGGGGCGGCCGTGGCCGGCAGGCACGCGGCCAGCAGCAGCGCCAGGCCCGCGCGCGCCGCCGCCCGCACGCCGGGCCGCCACGCCGGGGCGCCGCCGCGGGGCGACCGTTCCTGAATACCCTTGATTCGCATGCCAGTGCCGATTAAAATGCCCTTCACTGAAAACCGCGCCGGATGCCACCGCACGCGGATGCCGCGGCGGCATCGCGGGCACGGTCGTTACCATACCAAAAGGAACGGGACGCGTAGAAGCATGAAAAAGGTTCTGATCCCCACCAAGCTCGACACGGTCGCGGCCCGAACCCTCGAGGCCCATGGCGGCTACACGGTTGTCCAGGACGCCAAGACGCCGATCGAGACGCTGGTTGCCGCCCATCCCGAAACCTACGCGCTGATCGTCCGCAGCGAGCCCGTCACGGCCGCGGTGATCGATCTGCTGCCGGATCTCAAGGTGATCGTGCGCGCGGGGGCCGGTTTCGACACCATCGACACCAAATACGCCCGCAAGCGCGGCGTGGACGTGATGAACACGCCCGGCGCCAACGCCAACGCCGTGGCCGAGGAGGTCGTCGCCCTGCTGCTGGCCGACATGCGCTTCGTCATCCCCGCCGACGCCTCTACCCGCGCCGGCCAGTGGGAGAAGAAGGCCTTCATGGGCACCGAACTGGCCGGCAAGACCGTCGGCATCGTGGGCCTCGGCAACATCGGCCGTCTCGTGGCCAAGCGCCTGCGCGGATTCGACTGCCGCCTGCTGGGTTACGACCCTCTCGTCCCCGGCGAGCGCGCGCGCGAGGCGGGCATCGAGCCCGTGGATCTCGACGAGCTCTTCAGCGAGTCGGACATCGTCACCCTGCACATCCCCGAGACCGACGCGACGCGCAAGCTGGTCGGCCCGCGCCTGCTGGGCCTCATGAAGAAGGGCGCGCGCATCGTGAACTGCGCCCGCGCGGGAATCGTGGACGAGGAGGCCATCCGCGCCGTGAAGGCCGCGAAGCAGCTCCGCTTCATGACCGACGTCTATCCCAAGGACGCCGAGGGCCCGAAGTCCGTGACGGACATCGCCGACATCATGATGCCCCACCTGGGCGCCAGCACGCACGAGGCCAACTTCGTGGCCGCGCGCCGCGCGGCCGAGGAGCTGATCGACCTCGACGAGCGCGGCTCGACGGCCTACATCGTCAACCGCGACATCCCCGAAGGGCTCGACAAGGCCTACTGCGATCTCGCCTTCGCCTGCGCGCGCCTGACGCGCGCCCTGGCCGGCGTCGCCGCGCCGGTCAAGATGATCGAGACCAGCTTCTACGGCGAGCTCGAGCCCTTCGCCAACTGGCTGCTCGTCTCCGTGCTCTCCGGCCTCTGGGACGGCTTCGACCGGCTCAACGACTACAAGGCGGCCGTGACGTTCCTCAAGGAGATGGGCATCGAGTACGTCAACCGTACGGTGGATCCCGACAAGGGCTTCCACAACTCGCTCACCCTTGACCTGATCGTCGAGGAGTCCGGCAACCGCCTGCAGCGCACCAGCGTCCGCGGCACCGTCACCGAGTCGCGCCTGATGGTCGCGCGCATCAACGAGTTCGACCGCCTCTACTTCGAGCCAAGCGGGCCGATGCTCTTCTGCATCTACGACGACCGCCCGGGCGTCATCGCCACCGTCAGCCGCCGCCTGGCCGACCTCGGCATCAACATCGAGGACATGCGCAACCCGCACGACCCCAGAACCAACCGCTCGCTGCTGATCTTCAAGCTGAACCGCCCGGTCGAGGACAGCGTCGTCAGCGCCATCGGCGCCGAGATCTCGGCCCTCTCCGCCATCAGCGTCAGCCTGGAGTAGCCCCGCTCATGTCCGTACGCGTCCGCTTCGCCCCGAGTCCCACGGGACAGGTGCACATAGGCAACATCCGCGCCGCCATCTTCAACTGGCTCTACGCCCGCCACACGGGCGGCGCCTTCCTGCTGCGCGTCGAGGACACCGACCGCGAGCGCTCGACGCCCGAGGCCATTCGCACGTTGCTCGAGGTCATGGCGTGGCTGGGAATGTCCTCCGACGAGCCGCCCGTCTACCAGAGCGCCCGCACCGCGCGCCACCTCGAGGTCGCCGCGTCCATGGTCGCCGCCGGGACGGCCTACCGCGAGAACCGCGACGGCAAGGGCGAATGCGTCGTCTGCCGCATGCCGAAGACCGGGCACGTCGAGTACACGGATGCCGTCAAGGGACGCATCCGCAAGCAGGCCGAGGACACCCAGGACTTCATCATTGTGCGCTCGGACGGCACGCCGGTCTTTCATCTCGCCAATGTCGTCGACGATTGCGACATGGGGATCACGCACGTCATCCGCGGCGACGACCATGTCGAGAACACCTTCAAGCACCTGCAGATCTTCCGGGCCATGGGCGCCGAGCCGCCGGTATACGCCCACCTGCCGATGATCGTCAACCACATGGGCAAGCCTTACAGCAAGCGCGACGGCGCGGCCTTCGTGGGCGACTTCCAGACGCAGGGCTTCCTGCCGGAGGCGCTCTTCAACTTCCTGGCGCTGCTGGGCTGGGCGCCGGGCGACGACCGCGAGATCCTCTCGCGCGACGAGATGGTCGCGGCCTTCGATTTCGACCGCTGCAAGTCGAGCGCCGCGCGTTTCGATATCAAGAAGCTCGTCTGGATGAACGGCGAGTACCTGCGGCGTCTGCCGCGCGGGACGATCGACGGCGTCTTCCGCGACCGCCTCGCCGCGGCGGGCCTTGATCCTTCAGCCGTGGTGGACGAGACCTGGAACGCGATCCTCGACCTGATGATCCCGCGGACCAAGGTCTTCAGCGAGGTGCCCGGCAACTGCGCCTTCTTCTTCACCGAGGAGTACGCCTTCGATCCCAAGGCCGTCGAGAAGCGCCTGCGGCCCGCCGGCGCGCTCGACCTGCTGCGGCAGGTTGCGGAGCTCTTCGATGGGTTGCCGGAATTCACGGCGGAAGCGACGGAGCACGCGCTGCGCGCCTTTGGCGAGGCGCGGAACATCGGCATGGGGGCGATGGTCCATCCCGTGCGGGTGGCGGTCGCCGGCAGCGGCGAGGGGCCCGGCCTCTTCGAGATGCTGGCGCTGCTGGGCCGCAAGCGCGTCTGCGCGCGCCTGCGCGGCGCGGGTCGCGCGCTCGCCGGACACGCTCCTGTGGCGTGATTATATCCGAACGGCCACGAAATCTGGAACTCGGGAAATGTCGCGTTTTGGGGCTTCTCTTCCTGCTTTCCTGAGTTCCATATTTTGAAGGTCACAATGATGCACCCGACAAGGCCCGCGACAAGGAAGAAGTCCGCCGGAAATCCCGGCGCCATCCTCTTCGACATGGACGGCACGCTGATTGACTCCGAGCCGATTTGGACACGGGCCATCGCGTCGTGCTGCACCGCGGCGGAGCTTGCCCTGACGCCGGAACTGCTGGAGGCCTGCACGGGACTCGCCACCGACGACGGCATCCAACTGGTGCTCCGTCATAACCCCGGCCGCAATGTCGATCCCGGTCGCCTCGGAGCGGCCATCAAGGACGAGGTCATTGAGCGACTGCGGCAAGAGCCGCCGGCCATGCCCGGCGCCGACGCCCTGCTCCGCGAGCTGCACCGCCGCGGCGTTCCGATGGCCCTCGTCTCCTCGTCGCCCCGGCGGCTCATCCAGAGCGTGCTCGACGGTCTCGCCTGGGAGCCGCTCTTCCGGTTCTCGCTGAGCACCGAGGAGGTCGGGCCCAGCAAGCCCGATCCCGCCGTCTATGCCGAGGCGCTGCGGCGGCTCGGCGGCGCGCCTGGCGAGGGATGGGCCGTCGAGGACACCATGGCCGGCCTGCGGTCGGCGCGCGGCGCCGGCCTGCGGGTCGCGGTCATCCCCAGCTACCCGCACGAGCGGCAGGCGCTGCGCGCGGCGGCCGACGCCGCCTTCGACCGCCTGACCGAGGCCGCGCCGTGGCTGCTGGAGCAGTTTCCGGAGGCGTAGGCCACATGACGACCTGGACCGGTGTAAGGGGTCAGTGGCGTAGGGTGTGATGCCGGGCGCATGGAGAAGCGGGCGGTCCCGAGACCAAAGAAGATGATCCGGCGACACGCTTTTCCCCACGTACCCGGGCCTGAAGGCCCTCACAAGCTTCCGGCTAAAGCCGGTACTCTGGCGCGAAGTCCGTCCCAGGCATCTCTCCGCCAGAGTACCGCCTTCAGGCGGAAGCAACCAAGGGGCTTCAGCCCCGGTTACCATTCCGACGCCCG
>CAYPJN010000139.1:0-2693 GCA_964411055.1 uncultured Lentisphaerales bacterium
TCGGCGCACTGCCCCGTCGGCGCGATCTACGAGAAGGACGAGACCGCCAAGGTCTGGAACGCACTCAAGGATCCGGAGAAGTACTGCGTCGTGCAGATCGCCCCCGCCGTCCGCGTGGCGATCGGCGAGGCCTTCGGACTCGAGCCCGGCGTGCTGCTGACCGGCAAGATCTACGCCGCCCTGCGCCGCCTCCAGTTCAAGGCGGTCTTCGACACCAACTTCGCCGCCGACCTCACGATCATCGAGGAGGGCACGGAGTTCGTGCAGCGCTTCACGAAACAGACCGCGCCGCTGCCGCTGATCACTTCCTGCTGCCCGGCCTGGGTCGACTGGATGGAGAAGTACGCCCCCGACTTCACGGCGAACTTCTCGACGGCCAAGTCGCCCCATCAGATGCTCGGCGCGCTCGCCAAGACCTACTACGCCGAGAAGATGGGCGTCGATCCCGCGAAGATCTTCATGGTCTCGGTCATGCCCTGCACCGCCAAGAAGTTCGAGATCTCCCGCAACACCGACATGACCGCCAGCGGCTACCAGGACAACGACGTCGTCCTGACGACCCGCGAGCTCGCGCGCATGATCAAGAGCGCCGGCATCGACTTCCTCAAGCTGCAGGACGAGGCGTGCGACTCGATCCTCGGCAGCTACACGGGCGCCGGCACGATCTTCGGCGTCACGGGCGGCGTGATGGAGGCGGCCCTCCGCACGGCCTACAACCTGATCACCCGGGAAGACCTCCAGAAGGTCGAGTTCGAAGCCGTCCGCGGAATGGACGGCGTCAAGGCGGCCGAAATCGACATCAAGGGCACGAAGGTGAAGATCGCCGTCGCCCACCAGATGGGCAACATCGAGCAGGTGCTCAACACGATCCGCGCCGACCGCAAGGCCGGCCGCAAGCCGAGCTTCGACTTCATCGAGGTCATGGCTTGCCGCGGCGGCTGCATCGGCGGCGGCGGCCAGCCGCTCGGCGCGACCGACGCGATCCGCGCCAAGCGCACGCTTGGCATCTACAACGACGACGAGCGCTCGGTCCTGCGTTGCTCGCACCACAACCCCGACATCCAGAAGGTCTACGCCGATTTCCTCGGCGAGCCGAACGGCAAGAAAGCCCACAAGCTGCTGCACACGCACTACCACCAGCGCAAGAAGTACGCCCGGTAGCGCGCGTAACGCTGACCCCTCCCCCGGGCCCGCTGCACAACCGTTGCCGCGGGCCCTTATTTTTTAGACCGTTCTCCAAATAGCAAGGACACATGATGAAAACACCTCCCGTTCCCGGAAAACTTCTTGGCGCGATGCTACTGGCCACCGTGCTTCCCTGTCTCGCCGCCCATGCAGTCGACCACTATTACGACTGGGATATGCGCCAGGTGCGGGTCGACGACACGAACGCATCGAACAACGTCCGGCTGCATTTCGATTTCACGAAACCGCTGCACGGCCCCTGGCTCACGAATCCGTCGGACACTTCTATGACGGTTTCGTTCATCGGCAGGAACGCCGCCGCCGCAGGCATAGAATACCGCGTCAAGGGGACGGAGCCCTGGACACGGCGGTGGCAGACAACTTACGGCATGATCGACTACTCGCAGGACATGCACGCGTTCCACCTCTCCGGCCTCGCGGCCGCCACCGAATACGAATACCGCTTCCTTTCCGCCGCTACACGCTACCTGACGGCCTACAGCGACACGGTGATCGGCCGGGAAATCTACACTTTCAAAACGCTTGATCCGAAGCGCGGGACGTACAAGGTGATGGTGACAACGGACACCCACGGCTCCTTGCGCCTCAACCTCGACGGCATCTACGAGGCGACCAACGGCAAAGACGCGGACTTATATGTCTTCCTCGGAGATAACGTGGAAGATTCGATGAGCGAGCCGCGTTTCTACATCACCAGTGGAATCCTGGACGACATCGTCCGTCTCTGGGCAACTGCGAAACCGACGATTCTCGTCCGCGGCAATCACGATTCGTGGGGACTCCACGCCGCCGACGGCTGGGCCGAACATTTTCCGCGTCCGGACGGACGGGCGCATTATGCGTTCCGTCAGGGCCCGGCGCTTTTCGTTGTGCTCGACACGGCCGCGGAGAGCTACCATTCGGGGCCCAGGAGCCCCTCCAACGCTGAGGTGGCGCAGGCGTACCGCGCCGAACAGGCGGAATGGGTGAAAGCGCTCAAGGAGTCCGCTCCGTGGAAGACCGCCACATTCCGCATCTTCCTGAACCACTACGGCATGCGCACATCGCAGGGCGCATCCACACAATTCAAGGAGACGGCCGGACTGTTCAAGGATCTCCTGAACGATACCACGCCGCAAGGGCGGATACACCTTTTCCTCTGCGGCCACGAGCACCGTTATGCGCGCTGCCTTCCGCGGACGAAAGGCGCGGAAGGATCGCCCATGGCCAAGCCCATCGCGCTCCGGGCGAACCAGGTCGCCTATCCGTACAGCGAGGACGACACCTACAATTTCACGGAAATCTGCGGCGCCTGTTGCGAGGCCATGACGCTCGAAGTGTCGCCGGACAGGCTGAACGTCACCAGTTTTGCGAGAGGCGGGGACGCGCAAATCCTCGACCGTGTCGAAATCGCCCCGGACGGTTCGGCGAAGGCGATTGGCGTCACCTCTGGAACATCTCAGTGAGAATACTTAGCAGCTTGTCCGACTCGGTTGGGGAGAGGCGGC
>CAYPJN010000139.1:2703-6833 GCA_964411055.1 uncultured Lentisphaerales bacterium
ACCCATTACCTCAAGGCCCCTTTCCGGGTAGCCGAGGAGAATTGCGTTGTGCTAGGATGCGGTCGTGAACATTCGCAAAGCCTTCGGAAGGAAGCGCGTCCCGGATCTGTCCGGTTCACGGAACGGGGATTGAACCGCCAAGTCGCCCAGAACGCCAAGGGGGAGCTACGGATGGCGCGGATGGACAGGATGCACAGGTGGGGCGACGGCGTCCCGCCTAGCCGCAGCGGGGATTGATGGTGACGCCAAGAGGCCACGGGTTCCAAGGGTGTGAGTGGTGAGTGGCTCCGCCGAGGCGCGGCCAGCATCGGTAGCGCGGGACCTATGAGACCGCGCTCTCGGCGGGGAACGGTCCGCCGATACGTCCCGTTCTACCGGCCCGCAACAGGCCGATGTGCAACACCAGTAGCGCGCCGCCGTCGGGTCAGTGCCGGTCGCAGGCCGCCCGGACAAACGCGGCGAAGAGCGGATGCGGCCGGAGCGGCGTCGACTGGAACTCCGGGTGGAACTGGCAAGCTAGGAACCAGGGGTGCTCCGGCAGCTCGATCATCTCGACCAGCCGGCCATCGGGCGAGAGCCCCGAGAGCCGCAGGCCCGCCTGCTCCACCGTCTGCCGGTAGGCGTTGTTGAACTCGTAGCGGTGGCGGTGCCGCTCGCTGACCTCCGGCGTGCCGTAGACGCGCTCCGCCAGAGAGCCGTCCGCCAGATGGCACGGCTTACCCCCGAGGCGCATGGTGCCGCCCTTCTCCGACGTGCCTTTCTGCTCCGCCATGAGGTCGATGACCGGATGGGGCGTCTGCGCCTCGAATTCCGTGCTGTGCGCGCCCGCCAGTCCGCACACGTGGCGCGCGAACTCGATCACGGCGCACTGCATGCCGAGGCAGATGCCCAGGAAGGGAATCTTCCGCTCGCGCGCGAAGCGCACCGCCGCAAGCTTGCCGTCCACGCCCCGCATGCCGAAGCCACCCGGGACCAGCACGCCCTGCACCCCCTCCAGCAGCGCCAGCCCATCCGGCCGATCCAGTTGCTCCGACTCGATGCGCCGCACGCCGACCCGCACGCTGGCGGCGATGCCGCCATGCGTCAGCGCCTCATAGATGCTCTTGTAGGCGTCGCGCAGCTCGATGTACTTGCCGACAACGGCGATCTCGACCGAGCCGTTCACGGGTTCGATCAGGTTGCGCAGCATGGTGTTCCAGTCGGCCAGGTCGAGGTTGTTGACGTGGAGCCGCAACTTCTCGAGCACGTAGACATCCATGCCCTGCGCGGCCAGCGCCTGCGGCACCTCGTAGATCGAATGCCGCACATCCTGCTCCTCGATCACCAGCTCCGGCTCGACATTGCAGAACATGGCCAGCTTGCGGCGGTGCTCGGCGCCCATGGGGCACTCGCACCGGCAGACGAGGATGTCGGGAATGATGCCGATCGTGCGCAGGATGCCGACCGACTGCTGCGAGGGCTTGGTCTTGAGCTCGTCGGCCGCCTTCAGGAAGGGCACCAGCGTGACGTGCACGAAGAGGCCGTTGTCCCGCCCAATCTCCTGCCGCAGCTGGCGGATCGCCTCCAGGAAGGGCTGGCTCTCGATGTCGCCCACCGTGCCGCCGATCTCGGTGAGCACCAGATCCACGTCGGGCGCGTCGAGCGAGCGGATGGCGGCCTTGATTTCGTCGGTGACGTGCGGAATGACCTGCACGGTATGCCCGAGGTAGCCCCCCTGCCGCTCGCGCTGGATCACGCGGCTGTAGATGCTGCCGGTCGTGTAGTTGCTGGCGCGGGTGCAGGGCTGGCCGGTGAAACGCTCGTAGTGCCCGAGATCCAGGTCGGTCTCGGCGCCGTCGGCGGTGACGTAGACCTCGCCATGCTGGTAGGGCGACATGGTACCCGGATCCACGTTCAGGTAGGGGTCGAGCTTCTGCAGGCGGACGCGGTAGCCGCGCTTCTGCAGCAGCAGGGCCAGCGATGCGGCGGTCAGTCCCTTGCCGAGGGAGGAAACCACCCCGCCCGTGATGAAGATGTGCTTGGTCATGTTGCCCCTTTCCGCGAGGGACAACGACCGTCCGCCCGCTCGCAAACCAGCCCCGACTCCAGCGCCCGCCGGCCCACCGGCTCGGTCGCCTCCACCGGGTAGCTGCCAGTCATGCAGGCCCGGCAGAAATGCGCGCCTTCGGCGCCGAAGGGTTCCAGCAGCCCCTCTTCGCTCAGGTAGCCCAGCGAATCGGCCCCGATCCACGCGCGTATCTCCTCGACCCCGCGCCCGGCGGCGATCAGCTCCTCGGCGGTGGCGAAATCGATGCCGTAGAAGCAGGGATGGCGCGTCGGCGGGCAGGCGATGCGCACATGCACCTCGGTGGCCCCGCACGCCCGCAGGAGGGCGACGCGTTTCCGGGCCGTGTTGCCCCGCACGATCGAGTCGTCGACCACCACCACCCGCCGGCCCGCCACCGTCTCGGGCAGCACCGAGAGCTTGCGGTCGGCGCCGGTGGCCCGCCGCTCGGCCTCGGGCATGATGAACGTGCGCCCGATGTAGTGGTTGCGGATGAAGCCCAGATCCAGCGGGATGCCGCTCGCCCGCGCGTAGCCGATGGCCGCCGACATGCCGCTGTCGGGGATCGGCACGACGACATCGGCCGCAACCGGATGCTCGGCCGCCAGGCGCATCCCGTAGTGGAGACGGACCTGGTGAACGTTGTGCCCGAACACGAGACTGTCGGGCCGCGCGAAGTAGACCATCTCGAAGACGCAGTGCGCCCCCTGCGGGGCGGGCTCCGCGAACCGGTAGCTCGATACCCCGCGGCTGTCGATCGTGACCAGTTCCCCGGGCTCGATCTCGCGCAGGTACCGGGCGCCGACGGGACGGAAGGCGCACGATTCGCTGGCCACCACGAAACCCCCTCCGTCGAGCGTGCCCAGCGCAAGCGGTTTGAACCCGTGCGGATCACGCGCCGCCAGCACCGCGTCGCGCTTCATCAGCACGAAGGCGAAGGCCCCCTGCAGTTCGGCCAGCGCGCGCCCGACCCGGTGGATGCGGCTGCGGTAGTACGGATCGGCGAGCAGATGGACGAGCACCTCGCTGTCGGTCGTCGTGTGGAAGATGGACCCCGACTGCTGGTAGGCGCGGCGCAAGGACGCGGCGTTGGTCAGGTTGCCGTTGTGCGCGATCGCCCAGGGACCGTCGGCGCACTCGGCCAGCAGCGGCTGGACATTCTGGGCGCGGTCGCCGCCGCAGGTCGAGTAGCGCACGTGTCCGATGCCCAGCCTGCCGGAAAGGGCGGCGAGCCGGTCGCCCGAGAAGACCTCCTGAACCAGGCCGCACCCCTTGTGGAGCTGGAGCCGCCGGCCGTCACTGACGACGATCCCGGCCCCCTCCTGTCCCCGGTGCTGCTGCGCAAAAAGGCCGTCGTGGATGACATCTGCCGCCCGGTCGACATCAAAGACGGCCATCAGACCGCAGGCTTCGCGGGGCGCGGAAAGGGGTTGCATATACCAGTTTCAGCAACTCACATGCCATACTCCGCTCACGCCTTCATCTGGCGGTTGTGCCTGCGGTAGCGCGACCCCGCAGCGCCATGCAACGGCCGAGCGCCGACAGAATTGTTGGCGCGCAACCCGATGGCCGACAAAACTGTCAGTCGTTGAATTGCCCGGCGGACTACGGCCGACATCCGGCACGCCGACCGGTCTCATGGGCCCATGATCAATGCATTATGTATCGACGCGGCGGCGGCACGCCCGTCGGCGATCGCATGCACGACCAGCGAGGCCCCGCGCGTCAGGTCGCCACAGGCGAAGATACCAGGAACGCCGGTTTGGTGGCGTGCATCGCGGCCGACATTGCCGCGCCCGTCGAAGTCGATACCGAGGTCGGTCAGCAGCCGAGTCTTCAGGGCGCCCGTGAAACCCATGGCCAGCAACACGAGATCGGCTGAAATGTCAAAAGCCGTTTCCGGCAGCGCCCGCGGTGTCAGATGTCCTGCCGCGTCGGTCTTCCAAGTGACACGGACGCAGCGCAGGCCGGCGACCCGTCCGGCGGCGTCGCCGAGAAACGCCTGGGGCGCGACGGACCAGAGCCGCTCGCCGCCCTCCCGGTGGCTGCTCGAGTCGCGCCGCATCCGGGGCCACAGGGGCCAGGG
>CAYPJN010000140.1:0-6820 GCA_964411055.1 uncultured Lentisphaerales bacterium
CGCCCGCGCCGGCGACGACGTTGAGCACGCCCTTGAAGATGTTCACGAGGATCAGCCGCACCACCTGGGCCGGCATCAGCGCATGCTCCTTGCCGATATCCTTGAGCTCGATGCCCGGCAGGGGCAGTTTCATGCCCACGCCCATCCGTATGCCCACAGTACCATCCTGCATCGACAGCCGGTCGATCACGACCGGCTTCGCGGTTTCCTTGTGTCCGGCCGCGTCATCCTGGGGCTGGGTCATTTGTCCAAGCTTTTCGAGCAGGTCGCCGACATTACTGCGGGAGAGCTTGCGGTCGTACCAGACGTGGGGCCCCTCGATTACGATCTCCTTGAACCGCGTGCGGCCCTTGAAGAGGTCGGCCAGCACCAGTTCCAGCCGCATGCGGTCGAGGCGGAACAGGTACTCGCTGCCGTAGCCTTCGGGGTTGCCGATGGTCAGCGTGCGGAGGTTGACTTCACCCATTAGCGGATAGACGGAGACCGCGTCGACGGAGACCGGCACGCCCAGCATGGAAGGGCCGGCCGTGTTGACCGCCGTCTTGATGATCGTGCCCAGCCGCAGGGTCGCCAGCAGCACCAGCACGACCAGAACGATCAGAATCCCCGCCAGGATCCGGCGAAAGCGCTTCCCAAGACTGAACATGTTCATCTCCCTTGAAGAGGGTTCAGGGTTCAGGGTTCAGGGGTTAGGAACTTTGAATGCTATCACCAGTATGCGTTATTATTCGTTATGCTGTCCCCTGAACCCTGAACCCTGAACCCTGTCCCCTGAATCCTGTCCCCTCAGATCTCCACGCACCAGCCGTGCTTGTCGGGCAGTTCCCCGTACTGGATGCCCTGGACCGTGTCGTAGAGTTTCTGGAGCACGTGGCCGCAGACCTCCGGATCGCCGATCCGGATGACCGTGTCGCCGCGCGTGATCTCGTAGACCGGCGTGACGACTACGGCCGTGCCGCAGGCGGCCACTTCGGCGAAGGTTTTCAGTTCGTCGAACGGCACCGGGCGGCATTCGACCTTCATGCCGAGGTCGGCCGCGATCTGCTGCAGGGTGCTGTTGGTGACGCTCGGCAGGACGGAGTGCGAGTCCGGCGTGACGTAGGTGCCGTCCCGTTTGATGCCCAGGAAATTGGATGTGGCGAACTCCTCGATCAGCGTGTGTGTCCTGGCATCGAGGTAGAGCTCCACGGGATAGCCCGCGTGCTTGGCGGACTCGTGCGCGTAGAGGCTGGCGGCGTAGTTGCCGCCGACCTTGACATCGCCCATGCCGTGCGGGGCCGCCCGGTCGAAGTCATCCAGGATCAAGGCGCGGACCGGCTTCAGTCCGCCCTTGTAGTAGGCGCCCACCGGCATGACCATGACGAGGAAGGTGTACTCTGTGGCCGGCGCGACGCCGATCTGCGGACCGGTGCCGATCAGAAGCGGGCGGATGTAGAGCGAGCCGCCCGTGCCGTAGGGCGGGACATAGTCCTCGTTGGCCCGCACGGCGCGCCGCACCGCCTCGACGAAGAGGTCGACGGGCACCGGCGCCATGCAGGTGCGGCGGGCGGTCCGGAACATGCGCTCGCCGTTGGTCTGCGGACGGAAGATCCGCACCCGGCCATCCTTGCAGCGGAAGGCCTTGAGCCCCTCGAAGGCCTCCTGTCCGTAGTGCAGGCAGGTGGCGGCGATGTGCATTTTGAGGAAGGGCTCGCGGACCTCCTCGCCCGCGCTCCACGCGCCGCCGCGCCACACGTAGCGCAGGTGGCAGCGGGTGTCCATGTATTGAAAGCCGAGTTTTGCCCAGTCGATCGTCGCCATCGCAGAAGGTTCCTTGTGTCAGGCGCCGCCCGGATTCGCCCGGGCCGGCAGGGAGCCAGACCGGCAGAAGCATACTTCACGGCTCACGGTTTGTCACGGGGGTTTTCAGTCCACGGGTGGGCCAGGGGTGGGCGCGAGTGGTGCAAGCAGAATTGACGCGCGACGCCGTCGTGCTTTATAATTAACCGTGTGAAAGGTTCGACACCAGTTACCGATGCGGGCGCCGCGGCGGCGGAGTGCCGCGGCGTGCCGGCCGCCGACTGGCGGCATCTCTGCGACAGCGCCAGTATGCTGCAGCATCTGGAACCCTGGAAGTGGATGGCGCCGGACCGCATGTTCGGCATCAGCCTTCCCGGGGCCGGCCAGATCGCCTTCGTAAGCATCATGGGTGGCGTCGGCACTCAGAACCAGGCCGTCTTCGCCTTTTCCGGATGGGAGGCCTTCGCGCATATCCGCGAGCGGATGGAGGCCCGTATTCTTGCCGTCCGCGACCTCATCGAGACTCCGGCGCTCCAGATGTCCATCGTGGACGCGGCGGACACCGGGGCCGACGACCGGGCCATTCTGGAGTGCGGCGGCCTGGCGGATCCGCTGCCGGAACGCGTCCCCGTCTTCCGCAGCCACCGCACCGGTTTTCTTCCCTGGCTGCTCAATGCCTTCGAGGTCCGCACGCTGGCCGCGATCCTGCGACAGACGGCCGGGGTCGCCATGCGCTGCGAGAGCGGGACGGATCTGCTGACGCCCCCGAAGCCGGACTTGATCCGGGTGCTGGGGCCCGATGCCGCCGGGCACTGGCAGGAGGAGTGGCATCCCGTGCCGCGCGCATCGGAGTTCGAGCATCCCGTGCCACCCGACCCCGACAAGCTGGCGCAGGTGGCCGCCCTGCCGCCGGATCCCGAGTGCGTCCAGTTCGACCTGGCGCTCTCCGGCGCCACTGTCGGCCGCGCCGGAGAGCGCCTCCGCACCACCTACCTGATGGCCGCCTTCGACAGCCGCAACGGCAAGTGCGTCGGCGCCGACGTAATCATGCCCGTCGAAGGCCTGGCCGCCATGTGGCGCTCCGTGCCGGGACGGTTTCTCGACCTCTGCATCCACGCCGGAAGCCGGCCCCGCGAGATCGAGGTCGCTTCCGGGCAGATGATGGAGTCGCTTCGTCCCCTGCTGGGCCGCCTGCCGGTCAAGCTGACCCTGCGCCTGCGTCTACCGCACTTCCAGGCCTTCCTGGAGAAGATGAACAATACCCGGCGTTCCGAGGAGACAGAAACACGGTGAACTCAACCCTCAGGCTCGGCGTCAACATCGACCATGTCGCCACCCTGCGCCAGGCGCGTCGCGCCGGCTATCCGGACATCCTGGAGGCCGCCCTGGCCTGCGAGCGCGCCGGTGCCGACGGCATCACGGCGCACCTGCGCGAGGACCGCCGCCACATCCAGGACGAGGACATAATCCGGTTGCGCGCGGGCATCGCCACGCGCCTCAACCTGGAGATGGCCAACGCCCCCGATGTCGTCGCCCGCGCCCTCGAGGTCCGGCCCCACGAGGTGTGCCTCGTGCCTGAACGCCGCCAGGAGCTGACCACCGAAGGGGGGCTCGACGCGGCCGGACAGCGCCAGGCGCTCGCCCCGACGATCCGCGCCCTGCAGGCTGCCGGGGCCGAGGTCAGCCTCTTCATCGATCCCGAGCCGCGGCAGATCGAGGCCGCCGCCGCCCTGGGCGCCACGCACATCGAGCTGCATACCGGCACCTACTGCCGGCTGGCGGGCGCCGCGGCGCGTGACGAGCTGGAGCGTCTGACCGTGGCCGCCCGGCTGGCGCAGGCCGCGGGACTTGTGGTCAACGCCGGCCACGGCCTGACGCTCGACAATGTCGCGCCCATCTGCCGCATCCCCGGCATACACACGCTCAACATCGGCCACAGCATCGTCTGTCACGCCGTCTTCGTTGGTCTCGATGCCGCCACGCGCGCGATGCTCGAAGCCATGGCCGCCGCCCTGCGGACACAACGCCCATGAGATTCCTACCCGTGCATGAGATCCGCCGCCGGGAGGCCGAGGCCATGGCTCTCGGCACGCCCGCCGAGGCGCTCATGGAACGGGCCGGCAACGGACTCGCGCGGGCCGTCATGCGCCTGCTCGCGGCCCGCGGCGGCACGACCGCCGCCACCGTGGCCGGCAAGGGCAACAACGGGGGCGACACGCTCGTCGCCGCGCGCCTGCTTGAAACCTGGGGCGTGTGCGTCCCCGTGCTGCTGACATGCGCGCCGGAAGCCCTCCAGGGGGCCGCCCGCCACGCCTGGGAACGCTACGTGGCCGCCGTCCCGCGCGGCCGCGCGGAAGTGGTCGCGGACGAGGCGCGCTGGCGCGCCATGCGCCCCGATGAGCTCCTGCCGCCGCGGGCGGCCGTCATCGACGGCCTGCTGGGGACCGGCGCGCGCGGCGCGGCGGCGGGCACGGTGCGTGAGGCGATCCTCTGGCTGCGGCGCGCCGCCGGCCTGGCCGTCGTCGTCGCCGCCGACCTCCCCTCGGGCATGGAGGCCGACACCGGGCGCGCCGGGGGCGTCGCGGTGGCGGCCGACCTGACCGTCACTTTCGACACACCCAAGCTCGGATTCCAGTATCCCGCGGCCTGGCCGTTGCTCGGACGCGTCGAGACCGTGGATATCGGCCTGCCACCGGCCGCACCCGAGCCCGACGACGACGAGCCCTGCGATTTCATCTCCCACGCCGACGCGGATCTGCGCCTGCCGCGCCGCCCGCGCGACAGCCACAAGGGCCACTACGGCCACCTGCTGGTCGTCGGAGGTTCGGAGGGTTTTGCCGGCGCGCCCGCGCTGGCGGCGCTGGCCGCCCTGCGCTCCGGGGCGGGACTCGTCAGCGCCGTGCTGCCGGCGTGCGCCGTTGGCCCGCTCGCGGCGCTGGCGCCCGAGGCCATGGCGCACGCGCTGCCTTGTCCGCGCGGCGAGCTCGACCTTCAGGCCTTGCGCCAGTGGCGGCCCGGCCTCGGGGCCTTCGACACGCTGGTGGCGGGCCCCGGGCTCGGCACCGGCGCGGGGCCGCGCGCCGTGGTCGCGGCGCTGCTGGACGCGGCGCCGCCGCGGCTGCTGCTGGATGCCGACGCCCTCAACCTCCTGGCCCTGGAGCGTCCGCTCAGGCCTTTCGCCCGTCCGGCGGGCGTCATCCTGACGCCGCACCCCGGCGAGGCCGCGCGCCTACTCGGCACCACGGCCGCCGCCGTCCAGGCGGATCGTCCGGCGGCGGTGCGGCAACTGGCCGACGCCACCGGCGCCGTGGTCGTGCTCAAGGGCTGCGCCACGCTGGTCGGCGCCCCAGGGCGGCGGCCGCAGATGAACCTGGCCGGAAATCCCGGCATGGCCACTGGCGGCAGCGGCGATGTGCTCGCGGGCGTTATCGGCGCCCTCTGGGGCCAGGGACTCGACGCCTGGGCGGCGGCGCGTCTGGGCGTGTGGCTCCACGCCACCGCCGGCGATCTGGCCGCCTGGCGCGGCGGCGAGCTTACGCTCATCGCCCGCGACCTGGTCGGAGCCCTCGGTCCGGCGGCGCAGATGCTTGAAGCGGGGGTCCCGGCTTGAATCAGCGACAAACGTTGTGCGTTCGGCGTCAAGTTTTCTTCTCCCCGCTGCAGGCTAAGTGGGGCCGGACCTCCGGGACGGCCAGGTTCGGATCGCAGGCCCGCGGTTCCGCAGGCCCCGCGCCACTTTTCGATCCGCAGACGCAAGGGCTGGGGCATGACGCGGCTACAGGTTGCTTCGCAACTCCTGCAGTCTTGGGATCGTCGGGTCGCCTTGCCAGCGTGATGGCAAAATGCTAAGCTATGTGGCACTTGCTTCATCCTTCCCCGCGAGCTCTCCATGCCGATCCCTATCGTCTACTGGTCCACCCGCAGATCGTCCGCGGCCATCGACGCCTTCCTGAGGCGTCCGGCCTTTGACCCGGCCGCGGAGTCGGCCGCGGCGGTTGTGCTGGCTGACATCCGCGCCCGCGGCGATGCCGCCGTGCTGGCGGCGGCCGAACGCTTCGACGGCGTCGTCATGAAACCATCTGAGATGTTGGTCGCGGCGGCGCAACTGGCGGCAGCCTCGCGCCAGGTCACCCCGGCGGTGCGGCGCGTGGTGCGCGAGGCGCACCGCCGCGTGGCGGCGTTCGCCAAGGCCGGCCTCCGCAAGGACTGGCAGATCACTACGCGGCACGGGGGGCGTCTCGGCGAGCGTTTCCTGCCGCTGGAGCGCGTCGGGGTCTACATCCCCGGCGGGGCCGCGCCGCTGGCCTCGACGGCCATCATGACCGCCACGCTGGCCAGGGTCGCCGGCGTGCGCGAGATCGTCGCCTGCACGCCCTGCGGCAGGGAGCGCGGCGTCGATCCTGTCCTGCTGCACGCGCTGCGTGTGGCCGGCGCCACCGAGGTCTACCGCGTCGGCGGCATCCAGGCGATCGGCCTGATGGCCTTCGGCACGGCGTCGGTGCGTCCTGTCCAGAAGATCGTCGGCCCCGGCGGAGCCTTTGTCACCGCCGCCAAACGGCAGGTCTACGGCCATGTGGCTCTCGACCTGGTCGCGGGACCGAGCGAGATCGCGGTGATGGCCGACAAGACGGCCAAGCCCGGCTGGGTCGCGGCCGACCTGCTCTCGCAGCTCGAGCACGGGACGGGACACGAGAGGGCGCTGCTGGTCACGGACAGCGCCGAGCTGGCTCAGGAAGTCAGCGACCAGATCGCCTGGCAGACGCCGCGGCTGGGACGCGCCGCCCGCATCGCCCCCATCCTGGAGAAGGGTTTGCTGCTGGTGGTCGTGCCGACGCTCGAACAGGGAGCCGAGTTGTGCAACCGCTTCGCCCCCGAGCACCTCGAGCTGATGGTGTCGCGGCCGCGGCGCTTCCTGCCGGCGCTCACGGCGGCCGGCGCCATTTTTGTCGGTCCCTGGACACCCGAGCCGGCCGGCGACTTCGCCGCCGGCCCCAGCCATGTGCTGCCGACCGGCGGCGCCGCGCGTTGCTTCTCGGGGTTG
>CAYPJN010000141.1:0-241 GCA_964411055.1 uncultured Lentisphaerales bacterium
GCGCCGTCGCCGGCCGGGGCGGGGGTTCCGCGCCCGATCAGGCGTCCATCGGCGGCGAACAGCAGGATGTCAAACGTCATGGCATGCTCCCTGCGCCTGAAGGGCCGCGCACGCGGCGTCCAGCAGGCGGCTCCGCCAGCGCAGCGGGTAGTCCCGGCACTGCCGCGGCTTGGCCTGCTGGACGCGGCAGGCGTTGTCCGGCCCGAGGAAGACACAGGAGCCATCGGACTGCTCCGTCAGC
>CAYPJN010000141.1:251-3293 GCA_964411055.1 uncultured Lentisphaerales bacterium
GATCAGGTCCTCCTCGGAGATGCCCAGCGCGGCCGCCAGGGCCTCGGACTCGCCCGGCGCGAGCCAGACCTCACCGGTGGCGCGGCAGCAGGCGCCGCAGCGCCGGCAGACAAACGGTCTCTCCGGCGTGCTCACGGCTCGGCGAACACGTAGACGGTCGGGTGCGTACCGAGCACCTGGCGCACGCCCTCCATGAAGCGGCCGACCGGCTCCTCGGCCGGCGCGAAGACCAGCAGCACGGGAAGTCCACGGCCGGCCTTCTCCATCGTCGACGGAATCTCGCCATAGGCGTGGAGCGGATAGTCCACCGGGGTCAGCCGCGGCTCCATGGCGTTCGGGTCGGACCAGTCCTCGAGGATCTTCACGAGCCGGAGCGGCGGCACGGCGTTGGTGGGCGTGACGCGGCCGACGTGCAGTTCCCATGGCTGGGTCAGGCGACGGGCCCGCTCGCGCCACTGCTCGTCGGGCAGAAAGGACTTGTAGAAGACCTGGCCCGCCGGCGGCGGCTCCAGGCGCACGCCGTTCTCGCCCTCGATCTTCTGGAGCACCTTGCAGACCTCTCGGGCGCGCGCCAGGGGAACCGCGTCGTCGATGACGAGGGTGAGCATCGGGTCGCCCTGCTCATCGACGACCGCCATGAGCCGTTTGAGCAGGTCGCCGAAGGCGTCGATGCGCTGCGGCTCGCCCTCGCCCTCGCGCAGGAGGAAGGCCACGCCGCCGGGAGCCTCGGCCGGCACGACTGTGAGGCCGATGGGGCGCACACGCGGACGCCCATCCGGCCGCGGCTCCGGCGCGAGCGTCAACCGGACCATCCGGCCGGCCGGCAGCAGGGTCTCCGGGTTGGCGGTATAGTTCTCGTAGACCTCGCCCTGCGGCGCGAGGCGCGGCACATCCAGCAGCGTCTGCGGCTCGTTGTAGAGCGAGAGGATGGAGACAGGCGCCTCGCGGTCGGCGAGACAGATCTGCGCCACGCCGTCCGGCCCCGGCACGCGCGGGGAACCGCAGTAAACGAATCCCCTGGGGGCCAGCGTGGTCGCGGCACGGCGGTCGAGGATGAAGGTCTCGATCGGACGGGGCGCGACGTTGGTCGCGTCGCAGGGCTGCACCTGGATCGTGACACGCTCTCCGGAAGGCCAGAAGCGCTGCGCCCGGCTGCTGACGTTCCGACCGCGCGGCAGACCGATTAACTCCAACGCGTCGCCGATATCCGTGGCACGCGCATAGGTCAGGAAGAGCGCCTCGTAGGTGCGGTCGCTGGTCTCGCCGACAATGCCGAACTCGACCGTCGCTCCGGCGGCGAGTCCGCAGGACTCCGCCAGCAGGGTCACGGTGCGCGACTGGGGGTCGGCCAGCACGGCGCGCCGCAGCAGGACGCGCCCGGACTCGGCGGCGCGAACGCGGTTGGCGGCATCCCAGGCCGCCACATGCAGCAGGTTAGTGGCGCGCCACGGCGTTGCCGTGTCCTGCGCGCGGACCGCGGCGAGCGCGCCAAGCAGCAGAGCCGGAATCAAGGCGGCACGACACATCATTTCAGTAGCTCCCGGAGGGTGGCGAAGATGGTTTCGACCTCGGCCATGCGCCCCTGCCCGACCCGCCCGCAGGCCAAGTCGCCGCTGCCGACGTCGATCACCGTGATACCGCGGGCGCGCACGGTGGCGAGGTTCGCCTGCGTGGCGGGATTGGCCCACATGCCGTCGTTCATGGCCGGTGCGAGCACCTTCGGCGCGCTGCAGGCCAGCACCGTGTCGGAGAGGGAATCGTCCGCGAGGCCGATGGCGATCTTCGCCAGCATATTGGCCGTGCAGGGCGCCACCACAAGGAGGTCGGCGCGGTCGGCCAGCGCGACGTGCTCCGGCATCCAGGTCTCGACCGGCACAAAGGAGTTGATGGTAACCTTGCGCTGCGAGAGGGTCTGGAAGGTGAGCGGCGCCACAAAACGTGTGGCAGCCTCGGTCATAACGACACTGACCCCCCACCCCGCCTTGATCATCAGGCGCAGGAGCTCGGCCGACTTGTAGGCGGCGATCGAGCCCGTCACACCTAGGACGATTTCCGGTTTTCGCTGCGTCATGGTGTTACTCTCCTGTTTCACGCCGGCGCACGCGCGCGATCGTCGTGTCCCTTCACCCCGCCCACCGTCTCCAGGATGCCGCACAGGTCGCGGTAGGCCACATCAAGGTCGTCGTTGACCACGCGGAAGCGGTATTGGTCGGCCTGCGCCAGTTCGTCGGCAGCGTTGCGCAGGCGGCGGTCGATCACCGCGGGCGAGTCCTCGCCGCGCGCCAGCAGACGCTCGCGCAAGGCCTCGACCGAGGGCGGCAGGACGAAGATATCGACAAAACCCGCGCGCAGGGGATCGTTCTCGGGCAGCGACTCGATGCGGCTACGCACCTGCCCGGCCCCCTGCACGTCGATGTCCATGACCACGCTGAGTCCCTCGGCAACCGCCCCGCGGATCGGCGCTTCGAGCGTGCCGTAGCCGTTGCCGTGGACCTCTGCGTGTTCGAGGAAGGCCTTTTCAGCAACGAGCCGGTCGTAGGCCGCGCGGCTGAGAAAGTGGTAGTCGATTCCGTCCTCCTCGGCGCCGCGCGGCTCGCGCGTGGTGCAGGAGACGGAGTAGACGATCTCGGGGTAGTCCTGCAGCAGACGGTCGCAGAGCGTCGACTTGCCGGCGCCCGAGGGGGCGGAGATCACGATCAGCATGGGTTTCATTGCCGTCTCATTCCACGTTCTGGACTTGCTCGCGCACTGCCTCGAGCTGCGACTTGAAGGCGACCACAAGGGCGGCGAGCGGGGCGTCGTTGGCCTTGGAGCCCACGGTGTTGATCTCGCGCAGCAGTTCCTGGCAGAGGAAGTCGAGCGTGCGGCCGGCGGCCGCGTCGCCGGCTAGGAGCCGGTCGGCCTGGTCGAGGTGGCTCTCCAGACGCGTGAGTTCCTCGCTCACATCGGTGCGGTCGGCGAAAACCACGAGTTCCCGCGCGAGCAGCGCGGGATCGGCGGACTGCCCGTCGCCCAAGCGGGCGAGGCGGCGCGCCAGCTCGC
>CAYPJN010000141.1:3303-6783 GCA_964411055.1 uncultured Lentisphaerales bacterium
CGGCGGGGGATCGCTCGGCGCGCCGGGCCGCGCGGGCGCGCAGGACGCGGAGCGCCTTGAAGCGGCGCCGGAGGTCGCGGGCCAGCGCCGCGCCCTCGCGGGCGCGCATGCGACGCAGGTCGTCCAGCGCCGCCTCCGCGGCCTGCCGCACCAGCGGCCAGAGCTTCAGGGGATCGTCAGGCTGCGCATCGAACACCACGGCCCCGGGCAGCGCCAGCAGGTGCGCGAGGCCGAGATCGTCCCGCAGTCCCAGCCGCTTGCCGGCGCGGCGCAGGGCCGCGACCTGCGCCTGCGCGCGAGGGAGATCCACACGCATTCCGCCCTCATCGGTGTTGCCGGGCGCCATGGAGACCTGCACCGCGCCCCTGACCTGGCCACGGCGGATGCCGTTCTGTACGAGCGTGTGGAGGTGCGCCTCGAGCGCGCCGAGGTTGCGCGGCAGCGCAAGGTGGCACTCGAACTGACGACGGTTGATGCTGCTGAACTCGACGGTCACCTTGATGCCGTGGCCGGCGCTCTCGCCGCGTCCAAAGCCCGTCATGCTGCCGAGGCTCATTCCGCAAGCTCCTCGGCAGGGGCCTGTCCGCGCAGCGTGCCGCGGGCCGCGGCGCGCAGGTAGGCGTCGATGAAGGGCTGGATCTCGCCGTCGAGCACGGCAGCGATGTTGGTGTTCTCCTCGCCGGTGCGGTGATCCTTGGCGAGGGTGTAGGGTTGCAGGACATAGGAGCGGATCTGGCTGCCCCACGCGATCTCGCCCTTGGCGCCGTAAAAGCGCTCGAGGTCGCGGCGCTTCCTGTCCTGCTCGTACTCGTATATCTTGGCCTTGAGCATGCTCATGGCCTTGGAGCGGTTCTTGTGCTGTGAGCGCTCGGACTGCACCGCGACGACAATGCCCGTCGGCAGATGGGTCAGTCGGATGGCCGAGTCGGTCTTGTTGATGTGCTGACCGCCGGCGCCGCCGGAGCGGTAGGTGTCGACGCGCAGATCCTCGTCCCGGATGTCCACCTCGATGTCCTCGTCCAGTTCCGCGACGACATCGAGGGCGCAGAAGGAGGTGTGGCGCCGTTTGTTGGCGTCGAAGGGGCTGATGCGCACGAGCCGGTGCACGCCGCGTTCGGCCTTGAGGAAACCGTAGGCGTAGGCCCCGCGGACGTTGAAGGTCACGCTCTTGATGCCGGCCTCGTCGCCCGGCTGCAGGTCCAGGATATCCATCTCGAAGTCCCGCGTCTCGCAGTAGCGCCGGTACATGCGCAGCAGCATGTCGGCCCAGTCGCACGACTCCGTGCCCCCGGCGCCGGCATGCAGCGTGAGGAAGGCGCCACAGGCGTCCATCGGGCCGCTGAGCAGCGACTGGAGGCGCAGCTTGTCGGCGCAGGTGTCTGCCTCGTCGAGCATCGCTTCAAGTTCCCCGAGAGCCTGGCTGCGCTGGGCGCCCTCCGGTTCGGCCTCGACCATCTCGCGCATGACGTCGATATCCTCGATCAACCGGGCCAGAGTGTCGTAAGGCTTGACGAATACACGTTGGGCGTTGGTCTGCTCGATGACCTTGCGCGCGGCATTGGGGTCGTCCCAGAAGCCCGGCACCAGGGCGGCGGCCTCGAGCTGCTGGAGCTGCAAGCGTCGTTTGTCGACGTTAAAGATAACCTCGCATTTCCGCTAGTCCCTCACGCAACTGGCTGAAACGCGCAACGACTTCTTCGAAAGTGATCACAATGCCATCCCATCTTCCAGCGGGATCCGCGCCACCACGGCGCCGCCCCGTCCGGGACAGGGGATACTATACTGCAATGCCGCCCGCGCTTCAACCCCGGCGGGGGCCCTCCTGCGGCCCTCCTGCGGCGACCTCGTGACCTCGTGACTTCATGACGCCCGCCCCCTCACGGCGTCACGGAATCACGAGGCCCAAGTTGCCAGCCCAACAACTTCGCCGGTATCCCCCGCGCTCCCATGCCTAGCACGGCTCAGTACCAGACGCGCCAGAGGAAGAGACCCTGGGGCGGCGCGCTCGGGACGCGCGCGGTACGCGGCGCCTTGCCCGCCAGCAGTTGGGCGACAGTTCCGGGCGGTTCGGCGCCCTGCCCGATCCGCAGCAGCAGCCCGACCATGCTGCGCACCTGCCGGTAGAGGAAACCGCTGCCCCGCACCCGGAATTCGATCCGCTTGCCACGGCGCCGGAACTGGCACTCCATCACCGTGCGCACTGTGCTTTCGACCGCGCGGTTGGGGTTGGCCATGAAAGCGACGAAATCGTGCTCGCCCACGAACTGCGCCGCGGCCGCATGCATCGCGGGAAGGTCGAGCGGACGACGCACATGCAGCGCATAGAGCCGCTGGTGCGGCGGCATCAGATCGTCGTTCCAGATGAAGTAGCGGTACTCCTTGGCGACCGCGCTCCGGCGCGCGTGGAAGCGCGGGTTGACCACGCGCGCACCCACGACGCGGATGTCGCCGGGGAGCCGCGCGTTCAGGGCGAGCCGGAGCGACTTAGGCGGCATGCGAGTCTCAATGTCGACATGCGCCACCTGGCCGACGGCATGCACGCCCTGGTCGGTCCGGCCGCTGCCGTGAACCTTGCACGGGTGGCCAACAACCGCCTCCATCCGGGCCTCCAGCACCTCCTGGACGGTCAGGTTGCCGGGCTGGACCTGCCAGCCGGCGTACGCGGTGCCGTCGTAGGCGATCGTCAGCCGGAAGCGGCGTTTCGGGGGACTAGAGGTATTTGCCGGCATCGGGACGGCGCGCGATCCGCTGGACCATCTGCTTGACTTCCTGCGCCCGCTCGCGGGGGCAGATCAGGGTGGCGTTCTCCGACTGGATGACCACGAGGTCATGCACCCCGATGAGCGCGGTCAGGCGGTCCTCGGAAACCACGATGTTGCCGGCGCCGTCAATCGTCTCGCTGGCGCCGATGACGACGTTGTTCTTCTCATCCGCCGCAAAGTGACCGGCGACGGCTGGCCACGTGCCGACGTCGTCCCAGCCGAAGGCGCCGTAGGCCATGACAATGTTGTCGGCCCGCTCCATGACGGCATAGTCGATGGAGACCTTGCGCAGGTTGGCATAGGCCACGCCCAGGATCGCCTGGAGATCCTCGCGGGATGGGGCGGTGGCGGGAATGTCGATCAGCACCTGCAATTCGGGCACGTGGGCCGCGATCGCCGCCCCCATTGTCCGTACATGCCAGATGAACATGCCCGCGTTCCAGCAGTAGTTGCCGTCGGCGACGTACTGGGACGCCCGCTGGGCGTCGGGTTTCTCCACGAAACGCCGCGCGCGGTTGAAGCGCGTGGCGGTACGGAAATCCATCAGCTCGCCGGCCTCGATGTAGCCGAAACCGGTCGCGGGATAGGCCGGGGGAATGCCGATGGTCACGATGTAATTCCCCTGCGCGGCGGCGGTGAAGCTGTCGCGCAGCGTCTGGCGGAAGGTCTCGATGTCGGCCATGAGCTGGTCGGCCGTGAGGATGGCCACCACGCCCTC